>JAFUPY010000071.1 GCA_017472565.1 Eubacterium sp. | reverse complement strand
TCTTGCTACCATCATAGAAGCTACCGCGTCACCGGATGCGTTAACCATAGTTGCTGGTGGATCTACTAAGAAGCCGATTGCCGCAACGATTGGGAATGCTTCTGGTGGGAATCCGTAGATACTGCAGATCAACATTTCGCCAATCAGACCGCCGCCAGGAACACCAGACATAACGACACCGCCCAGTACAGAGATCAGAACCGCTGTAATAAATGTACCCGGTCCAGAGAAATCATAGCCGAATACACCGAACAAGAAGGAAATCTTCAAAATGGAAGACAGACAAGTTCCGTCCATATGCATAGTAGCACCAAGAGGAAGCACGATTTCTCTGATATCCTTGGTCACACCCATTTTTTCTGTTGCTTCCATATTAACTGGTAAGGTTGCGATGGAAGAACAGGTTGCAAGAGATGTAATAGCCGGACGCACGATATTTTTGAAAAATACCTTGGCACCGACAATACCTCCGCCTGCCCAGCAAGCATACAGGAAAAACGCAATGAAGAAGTATGCGATACAAAGTGGATAGTAGATCAGCATCGCTCTTCCATAGCTTCCAATTAACTGAGAACCGTAGGTTGCTACCAGGTTTGCAAAATAACAGCCAAGACCGATTGGTGCATAATACATGATAACCGTAACCATCTTCATGAATACCTGACCAAGCATGTCCAATCCTCTGGAAACTTTGCCTGTTTTATCTGTCAGAGAAACACAAACTGCAAACAAAATACCAAAAATGATCAGTGGGAGCATGTGCTGTCTAGAAAACAGTTCTGGGAAGTCAGACACCGTAACCGCGTTAACGATGGCCTCTGCCATATTGATCTGCTCCAACTCACCCGCTGCCATATCACCATTGAAATTCAATGCCGGCGGGAAAATCTTAACTACAATCAAAATAATAATAGATGCAATACCGCCGGTCACAAAGAACGTAATCAGCAGGTTTCGAATGATTCTGCCCAGCTTCTTTAAGTCCGTCATGGCAGACACTGCACTTGTAATAGAGAAAAATACAAGTGGTACAACCACGCAGAACATCAGGTTAATAAAAATATCGCCGAATGGAGACAGCTTCATGGCAAAATCCGGAGCAACCAGACCAACGATACAACCAATCACAATCCCCAGCAGCAAAATAATAGATGATCTGTAGTTCTTTAACACACTACTCTTTTTTTCTGTTGTCATAATAACCTCCTCCACAAGATATCCCCTGATACCTTTTCCTTCTTGCATTATAAAGCTTTCCAGAGACAGAAGCAAATCATTTGTAATATTTGCCATAAAATGTTTTCAAAAAAAATCCCCCTTTCAAATTGTGATTCCGAACATTGTGTGCTATAGTAGAAAGGTGTGGGATTGCGCAACATCTCACATCGGTAATGAAAGCAAAAAAGAGGTAATTTTTTATGAAGACAGGCTTTGATAATGAAAAATATCTTAAGATGCAGTCCCAGCATATCATGGAGCGTATCGGCAAGTTTGACAACAAATTGTATCTTGAATTTGGCGGCAAACTGTTCGACGACTACCACGCAGCCCGCGTACTTCCAGGATTCGTTGCGGACAGCAAGCTTCAGATGCTGATGCAGCTGGCGGATCAGGCTGAGATTGTTATGGTTGTCAGCGCAGAAGATATTGAGAAAAATAAGATTCGTGCCGACCTTGGTCTTACTTATGACAACGATGTGATCCGTCTGATCGACGAGTTCGAGTCCAGAGGATTATACGTAGGCAGTGTGGTTCTGACAAAATACGCAGAACAGCGCAGCGCCGTATTATTCCAGGCACGTTTGGAAAAACTGGGCATCAAGGTATATCGTCATTTCGTAATCCCAGGATATCCAACCAACGTATCCACCATCGTCAGCGACGAAGGCTTCGGTAAAAATGATTATATCGAAACGACCAGACCACTGGTTGTTGTTACCGCCCCTGGCCCTGGCAGCGGAAAGATGAGCACTTGCCTGTCTCAGCTCTACCATGAACATAAACGTGGTATCCGCGCAGGTTATGCCAAGTACGAAACCTTCCCAATCTGGAATCTTCCACTGGAGCATCCGGTGAACCTGGCATACGAAGCAGCCACCGCAGACTTAAACGACATTAACATGATTGACCCATATCATTTGAGAGCCTATGGTGAAACAACGGTCAACTACAACCGTGACGTAGAGATCTTCCCGGTATTAAATGCCATTTTTATGAAAATCTACGGTCAGAGCCCATATGCCTCCCCAACAGACATGGGTGTTAATATGGCCGGTAACTGCATCTTCGATGATGAAGCCTGCAGAGAAGCATCCCGTCAGGAAATCATCCGCAGATACTACCAGGCGTTAGCCGGCGTTGCAGAAGGCAAACGTGAACCAGAAGAAGTAAACAAGATTGAGCTTCTCATGAGCCAGGAAAACCTGTCCACAACGGACAGAACCACTGTCACACCAGCTTTAAAACGTGCGGAACAGACTGGCGCACCAGCGGTTGCTATCGAGTTGAATAATGGAACTATCATCACCGGCAAAACAGGCGACCTCCTTGGTGCAAGTGCAGCCGCGCTGATGAATGCATTAAAAACATTGGCAGGCATTCCACATGAGACAACCATTCTGTCTCCAGAGGCCATTGCCCCAATCAACGAATTAAAGATCAAATATCTTGGCAGCAAGAACCCAAGACTTCATACCGACGAAGTACTGATTGCCCTTTCCACAACCGCAGCATTCAGTGACGATGCCAAACTGGCATTACAGCAGCTGCCAAAACTGAAAGGCTGTCAGGTTCACTCCAGCGTATTGCTCTCCTCTGCGGACAGCAAAACATTTAAAAAACTGTATTGTGATGTCACTTGTGAGCCTCGCTCCTAAACAATATGTATTTATGGACATGTCATCAATGGCATGTCCTTTTTGATTGTTACATGAAACTCCATATATCTTTTGTGTTTTGTATTATTTTTATAAAATCTGAATATATTCTCCTTCCATTCATGCCGTAATTATGACTAATATTTTCTCATGCAAATTTTCTACTAATCGTTCCATATTTTTTACCATATTTCTTTCGCACATTTTTTTATAATCATAACAGAGAACCTTTCTCTGACAATTACATCTCATGGTTTTTAGGAGGAATTAAAAAAATGAAAAAGAAAATGTTAGGCATCATTCTCGTATGCGCACTCAGTATTGCTTGTCTGGCAGGCTGTGGCAACAATAATGCAGCACCTGAAGGAGCAGGTTCCGCAACAAACGAAGGTTCCGGCACAGAAGAAAGTGCAGGTGCAGAAGAAGGCAACGGTACAGAAGAAGATGCGGCAAGTGCTACCATCACAGTAGAAGTGGTACATGCTGATCAGAGTACAAAAGAATTCACTTACACAACAGACGCTGAAATGTTAGGTGAAGTACTGTTAGCAGAAGAACTGGTTGTTGGAGAAGAGACAGAATATGGTTTAATGATTTCTGAAGTTGACGGCGAACAGGCAATCTACGAAGTAGACAACGCTTACTGGTCCTTAACCATCAACGGCGAATACGCACAGACAGGTGTTGATACTACACCAGTAGAAGATGGAACAACCTACGCTCTGGTTTATACACCAGCAGAGGAATATTAATTAAAAAGAATCTGCTATAAGACGCTATCCACAATAACAAGAATAAAAAAGGGCTGCTATAAAGTTATCTATGCTGGAAAAAAATTGGCTCTTACAAACCTTTGAACGGTTTGCGCGAGGCAATTTTTCTTCCAGCCACGGTGATGACAATCCATAGCAGCCCTTTATTATTTTATTCTTCAACCACTGCCAGCAGCACTTCCTGTACTGCTGCCGTAATATAGTCCATGCCCTCGGCATTTGGATGAATCCCGTCCGGCAGCAGCTCTGTGGTAATCCCACAATCGCGCAGATCCACCCACGGAATTCCATAATATCCACAGATTTCCATCATTTCCTCATTGAAATAATGCAATGTTTCTTCGGTGTAATACTCCACGGTATAGGTTGGCAGCATGGCAATAATCTGTGCATCTGGATAAAAATAC
>JAFUPY010000070.1 GCA_017472565.1 Eubacterium sp. | reverse complement strand
CGTAAAAGCATGTTGGAAATCGCTTTTTGGCTTTTCAACATGCTTTTCTTATTTTCGCTTTCTTGCATGAGCATGCTAGAAATCTTTTTTTTGCTTTTCAACATGCTTTTCTTATTTTCACCTTCTTGCATGAGCATGCTAGAAATCTTTTTTTAGCTTTTTAACATGCTTCCTTATTTTCACTTTCTCGTAAAAGCATGTCGGAAATCGCTTTTTGGCTTTTCAACATGCTTTTCTTATTTTCACTTTCTTGCATAAGCATGTTGAAACTTACTTTTAAGCATTTTAACATGCTTTTGTTCTTTTTAGAAGCATGTTAAAACGCTATTTTCAAATTTGAACATGCTTTGGCGCATATGCACTTCTGAAAATAACCCATACAACAAATCGGCCCCGCTGTTTTTCAACAACGAGGCCGATCTAGTTTTCATTTTTTTGATTATCTCTGGCTTCTTCCGATTTCAAGACCTTTGTCGAAGGCTGCTTTGTTCAGTGGAAGTAATTTTGCTTTTTTAGCCAGTTTGTGTTCGATTGTTCCCCAAACTACTTCTGGAGCAACAACTTCTGTATAACCAACGTAAACACCTAACATGATTACGTTTAATACTTTTGCATTACCCATTTCCAGAGCCAGCTCTGTTACTGGAGCTTTTACAACTTTTACATCATCTCTTTCGATATCATCAGATACGATAGAGCTGTTGATGAAAAGTGTACCACCCTGTTTTAAGGTTGGTAAGAATTTTTTCAGGGATGGACCGTTCATTACGATCAGGTCATCCATAACGTCACCTACTGGAGTGCCAACTTCTTCGTCAGAAATAACTACGAAGCAGTTTGCTGTACCACCACGCTGCTCTGCGCCGTATGATGGGAAGAAAGTAACGTTTTTATCTGTAGAATCACAAGTTGCAGACGCAAGGAATTTACCAAGTGTCATAACACCCTGTCCGCCGAAGCCGGCAACACATAAATTAGTTTCCATACTGTCTTTCCTCCTATTTATCTCTTACTACGCCAAGTGGGAATTCTGGAAGCATTTTTTCTTCTAAGAAGTCAAGTGCATCCAGTGCTTCCATACCCCAGTTTGTTGGGCAAGTTGTTACGATTTCTACCATAGAGAAGCCTTTGCCTTCAATCTGGTTCTGGAACGCTTTCTTGATAGCGTTCTTTGTTTTGATAACGTTCTGTGGTGTATTACAGCTTGTTCTTTCAAGATAAGCTGGAGCTGTCAGCTGGTTTAAGATTTCAC
Source organism: Eubacterium sp. (assembly GCA_017472565.1). Taxonomy (GTDB): domain Bacteria; phylum Bacillota; class Clostridia; order Lachnospirales; family Lachnospiraceae; genus Brotonthovivens. The sequence continues at coordinate 7,878 of JAFUPY010000070.1, read as the reverse complement.
ACATATGCATTGGGTAACCATGTTCTTCTGCAATACGTCCCTTTGGAGCGGTAGAAGCTTTCATGCCAATCAGTGTGGTAGGAGCCATCTGACCACCTGTCATACCGTAAATACCATTGTTTACGAAAATAACTGTGATGTTTTCGCCACGGTTAGCTGCGGAGATAGATTCTCCAAGACCGATTGCTGCGAAGTCACCATCACCCTGGTATGTGAAGTAGATACCATCTGGGTTTGCTCTCTTTAAGCCTGTTGCAACAGCAGTTGCACGACCATGAGGTGCTGTAATTTCATCGTATGCTACATAGTCTTTGTGAAGACCACAGCATCCGATACCTGTAACGATAACAGCTCTATCAACAACGTTCAGTTCTTCTAAAACTTCACCGATTAATTTGATGATTGTGCTGTGCATACAGCCAGGGCAAAATCCGGAGACTTTGTCTTCCTGGAGTGTTTTGGTTCTAGTATAAATTAATTCCATTCGACATTTCCTCCTTATTTCTCGATAATTTTCTTAACAGCTGCAATAACAGCGTCACGGCTCATTACGTTACCGCCGGAGCAGAGACATGTTTCGATTGGGCAGCGACCCTTCACGCCTGCTTCAACATCTGTTACGAACTGAGCTGGGATGGACATTTCGATATTTAAAACTGCTTTACATACATCATAGTTGATGTGGTCATAAGCACCATATGGGAATGGGCTAACTGTGATAGGTCTGATCAAACCTGCTTTTACGCCCTGTGCGCGGAAGCTGTCAACAACGTTCTTCGCGATACGTCCGGATACACCGTAACCTGTCAAAACAACTTCAGCATCTTCTAACATGTATTCTTCTACCATGATGTCTTTTTCCCAGGAAGCATATAATTCTGCAGCGATTTCATTTTCTTCCTGCATCTTGATTGTATCCCACTGACCTGGCTGTACCCAACCACGGTTTGCATAGTCAAGCTTGTGACCTGTTACAGTCCAAGTTTTCTTGCTTTCTTTGATTGCTTCGATTTCTTCTTCTGGCATCATGTCTGGAAGCACTACTGGTTCCATCATAGTACCGATAACACCGTCTGCAAGGATGAGAACTGGGTTTCTGTCTCTGTCAGCAAGTTCGAATGCTTTGTATGTTAAGTCAACTGCTTCCTGAACAGATCCTGGTGCGAATACGATCATTCTGAAACCACCGTTACCGGAAGCTTTTGTAGCCTGGTAGTAATCCTGCTGTGCTGGCTGGATTGCACCTACACCAGGGCCCCCACGTGAAATGTTAGCGTAAACAATTGGAACACGAGCTGCTGCACAATAAGAAATACCTTCACTCTTAAGTGCTACCCCAGGGCTGGATGAAGATGTCATACATCTAACACCTGCTGCACCTGCACCATAAACCATATTGATAGATGCTACTTCTGATTCACCCTGAACGAAAGCACCACCAACTTCTGGAAGTCTTCTTGCGAAATATTCTGGGATTTCGTTCTGTGGTGTAATAGGATAGCCGGCGAAAAATCTACAGCCAGCTCTAACTGCTGCTTCAGCAATCGCTTCACAGCCTTTCATTAATACTCTTGCCATAATCTTTCAACCTCCTTATCTGTACACATCGATTGCACCGTCTGGACAAATGCGTGCGCACATTGCACATCCGATACAAGCATCCATGTTTACTGGTACTACATACTCGTAACCTTTTGAATTAACATTTTCCCCAACAGCTAATACGTTCTTTGGGCAAAATTTAATACAATACAGGCAACTTTTGCAGCGTTCTGATCTAATCTCAACTTTTGCCATTTTGATCAAATCCTCCTCTTTTCATAGACTTGTTTTAAATTTTTATTTTAATTATTCAGGTGCCTGGATTACTCTCGCACAGAACCCATAAAGACCTTCGAACTCGGTCCTGAATAATTAGAATCAAATACATGCAGCATCTAACCTCTGCCTGGCACAGGTGCACCACTTTCTGGCATATCATACTGTAACCACTCGTAGGTCAGATATAAATGGATCGGCATCAATGGTACGTCGGAGTATTCTTTTACCTCGTCGTACATGGTCTCCTGTACGCAGGCAAAATCGACTGCAATATAAGGATTCACCATTTCTGCCATCTTGCGGCTCCCCTCAATAAACTCCTTCTTGGTAGTTGTCAGACCATTGTTTGGATTGTTTACCATATGAAGCTTGCCAATCTCGATGTGGGAAACACCAAGAATCTTACCTAAGGTCTCATCAATATGATCGATGTCGTAGGACCATGGACGATACGCATTCAGCACGTAGTATACGATAGTGTCGTTCTTGTTGATCTTTGGCGCATAGCCGCCGATGGCACGGGCACCAATATAATCACCGCCAACGTCCATAACTACGTAACAGCTTTCGTCCTTCAGCATCTGGTTGACACCACCAACCTGTGTCGGCGCATCCATGAACTGTTCTTCATAATGAAACACAATTCCCATTGCTTCGATCTCAGCCACCACATCTCTGGAACGAAACAGTGGCTTGGTCATATCCAGATCAAAAAAATGTACCGGTTTGTCTCCAAGTTCCAGCAGATACTTGGCAAAATTGAGGGAAATCTCGCTCTTACCACTGCCAGCTTCTCCCACAAATATGAAATTATTGTTATCTCCGATAAGTTTTCTTAACTGATCCTTCACGTTTGTATCGTTCCTTTCAAAACATAGCCTTAGATAGTATCTATTATAAAACACTTTTCTACTCATTGCAAGGAAAATATATTTTATATTTTGCACGATTTTATCGCAATAAAGTGCACCCATTAAAAGTGCTGCGATGAAACAGATTTGCGCAGCACATCTATGAATACGTGGTAATGGCTAACGAAAAAGGGAGCGAACAAGTCGCTCCCCTTTTCAAAGGTCTTTTATGGTATATAGATAATTTGCTTATTTATGTCGAAATCCCGAGAGACTTCCGATGTTACGTTTACACTATAGTTTTACTGCAAAACCTTTTGTATGTCAATGAATTTACAAGAAGTTTATAGTCTTTTTATATTTTTCTTCCTTATATAATGAAATATGCAAATTGATATTTTTTAATGCGTCTTTTTTACAAATTGACACGCTCTTATGCTTCTTTATCCAGGATTTCTGCCAGCCCTTCTGGATCGGACCAGAATGGAGAATGGCCTGTATTCAGATCATAAACCGCAGCACAAGGTTTTGCTGCAATCATCTTGTCCTGCAGCGCAAGCGGTACCGAGTTATCAATCAGGCATCGAATGTACACACGAGGAACGGTATCAAACCTGTCTGTCAGTTCCGCATTCTGATACTGGGAAGCCACTGCTTCCGGACACAACAGCGAGTATGCCTTTTCTGCCATCTCTGTTGGAAGATCATTGAAACAGCCATTGATCGCAAAGTCCCTGTTCATGGCAACCACTTTGCCGTCCTCTGTCATGGTAACCTTGCCCATTTCTGCCATTTTTGCCCAGTTTGTCACACGAAATGCAGTTTCCCCGTCTGCACTCTGTCCGTTGGATGGCAAAAATGCACACACATAAACCAGCTTTTTGATTTTCTCCGGAATCCACTCTGCAGTCTGTGAAATCATCATACCGCCCAGGCTGTGACCGGCAAGAATCACAGGTTCGTCCTGTTCTTCCACAATTTTCTGAATAAACTTTGCATAGGAAAACAAATCCTGATCAACAACCGGCGTTTTGTCTTCCCCATGTCCTGGAAGGTCAAAGGCAACAACCTTATGTCCTTTTGCTTCTAAGAGAGCGGTTACTTTGTCCCAGCTCCATGCGCCATGCCATGCGCCGTGTACCAATACAATTGTACTCATAATAAACCCCCATCCCCTTATATAAAATGAAAAGTGGGTCCTTGCCGCTTTCGTCGCCAACAAGGGAAAACCCACTTTAGATTTTATACTAAATATTCTGTTTTCTCAATCCAGAAACCCATAGATTCTATTCCGTTTCCAGATAACGTTTTATCAAATATGACAGCTTTATTGCTATCGGCACTGTCCGCTCTTTACAGGAAAAATACCAGCATATCCACAACAAATAACGGTATCAGGATACATACAGACCAACCCATATATCCAAAAAAGGATGGCATCTTGATTCCGCCTTCTTCCGCAATGGAGCGAACCATAAAGTTTGGTGCGTTGCCAATATATGTATTGGCGCCCATGCATACCGCACCTGCAGAAATCGCCATCAACATGGTTGGCGCAATGGTTCCCACGGCAGTGGCAATACCACTTGTTGCCCCCAGCGTGCCCGCTGTCGTAAGGAATACCAGATAGGTCGGTGTATTGTCCAGAAAACTGGATAAAATACCGGTTGCCCAAAACATCTGCCAGTTCTGTGTCAAGCCAAGAGACGCGCCATGAGCTTCCAGGAACAGCAGTGCCGGTTCCATCGTAATGAAAATACCGATAAAAAGAATCGCAACTTCCTTGATCGGTCCCCAGGAGAACTGATTTTCTGTACGCAGTTCTTTTCTGGTTGTCTTCATAGACAAAAACGCTGCCAGCAAAATGATCACAATCTCAATGATCGCAGCAAAGCCAAGCTCTACTTCACCAATGATATGGATGCCGCCTGCAAATGCCGGAACAGAAGGAAGGGCACCGCTGAGAATTACCGCAATGATGATCATAACAATGAAAACCACATTGTGCTTTCCTTCAATCTTCAGGTTCACCTTCTCACCGGCAAACTCCGGATGATTGCCATCCGCAATCTCTTTTTTGTAATTGCGCAGATCCATAATATAATAGACCACCAACAAAATCGCACCATTTAACAGCAGCAATGGGAACAGATGCAGACTCCAGAAAAATGGAACGCCGCGCATAAAGCCCATTAACAATGGCGGATCTCCAACCGGCGTCAGACAACCGCCCAGGTTCGCCACCATAAAAATGAAGAAAATAATGGTGTGGGCACGACGTTTCCGCCATGCGTTGGACTTGATGATTGGACGAATCATCAGCATACTTGCACCAGTGGTTCCGATCCAGCCTGCCAGCAAAGTACCAATTAACAGCAACAGCACATTCATCTTTGGTGTGCCACTGAAATTGCCCTTGATTGAAATATTACCTGCAACACAGAACAGACCAAATAACAATATAATGAAGGTAATGTAGTCTTCAAAAACAACTTTGCACAGTACCTCCACCATCGTTCCCGGCGAAAACGCAACTGCCAACGGAATCAAAAACAATAAACTCCAGAGAATCACCATATATTGTTGCTTTTTCTCCCACCATTCACTTGCAATCAAAGGCATAACTGCAATACTAAGTAACATTCCCGCAAAAGGAATGGAAAATAACAGTGAAATATCATGTAACGCTTCCATACTTATTTATACTCCTCTATACTTTACCCCGCATATGCCCAACACATCACGCATCTCCCGTGATTTTACACATATGAAAGAACAGGGCAGTGTATACTTAGTATACCCCTCCTGTTCTTCTTACTCGTTATACTCCTAAAATACGAGAATGTACAGTTAAAATGTGGTTAAGAAAATGTTTCTTGCCGCCTCTTAGCTTCTCGGCCTCCATATGTTCTTTGCATCTCTCATAGAACGGAATCTGTGAAACAATGAAAATTTTTTCAATTTTTATTATCAAACAACCAGATAACCGGCAAGAAAATTGCACAGGATTTGGCAAAAAACAGCTTTTATTCTGTGCAATTTTCTTTTTTCCAGAGGCCAATTACAATTCACAATCTTTATGCAATCTGCCTATAAAAGAACAACCTTGCCGGTTTGACAAAAAAGGGTTCCTTTCCTATAATTCAGCAAAAAAATTAAGGTGGGAATACTATGCAACACACAATTATTACCGTCAGCAGAGAGTGGGCCAGCGGCGGACACACTGTGGCTCAGCTGACAGCAGAAAAACTAGGCATCCCTTGCTATGACACACAGATCATTCAGGAGACAGCCAAAAGAACCGGATTGAAGGAAGATCTGATCAAAGACGCCGAACAGAAAATTGGCGGAAGCTTCCTTTATAATCTGGTCATGAATGTAAACGCTGAACGTAACTATTTTGAACAGATTTACAAAACAGAACGAGAAATTATCCTGGAACACGCCAAACAGGGACCTTGCGTTATTGTAGGTCGTGGCGCAGATCACGTGGTAGAAAACAAACTGCCTACCCTTCGTGTTTTTGTCTATTCCAACATGAAACGTCGCATTCAGAGAGCGATCAACAATTATGGTCTGGAGGAAGCCAAAGCAAGAAGCGAAATTCAGAGAATGGATAAAGAACGTGCCATTCATATGAAGACATTCACAGGATTGAACTGGGGTGAGCGCATTAACTATGACGTAATGCTCAATGCCGGTTATCTTGGGGAAGAAATGTGCAGTGATATCATTGTAAAAATGTATCAGGATCTGATAGAACAGGAGAAATAACAAACATGAGTGAAAACAAAGTAACCATTTCTACCAGACTGACGCTGTCGGTAGTCGCAGCATGTCTGGTTTCTTTTTGCGGTCTTTTGACAGAAACCGCTGTAAATATTGCATTTCCAGCAATTATGGCTGATTTTCATGTAACCACACAGACGGTACAGTGGCTGACAACAGGAAATTTGCTTACCATAGCAATGATTACCCCTTTGTCTGCCTTTTTACAGAGAAGATTTCGCTTAAAAAGCCTGTTTATGTTCAGCGCAATCTGCTTTCTCGCGGGATCTCTGTGTGCATTTTTTGCGCCAACCTTTTCCATACTGCTTTTAGGCCGTGTTATTCACGGTATTGCAACAGGTGTAGGTGTGCCATTGGCTTTCTGTATCATGCTGGAGCAGGTACCTTATCAAAAGGTCGGAACATTTATCGGATTCGGCGCACTGGTATCCGCTGCCGCGCCTGCACTTGGGCCAACTTACGGTGGTGTCATCACCACAACATTTGGATGGAGAAGCGTATTTTCCGTACTGATTCCCGTATTAATTTTCACTTTGGTGCTGGGAATCATCACCATCCGTGAAAGCAGTGAACCAAAGAAAGTTCCAATCGACATGGGCGGTATCGTAATGATCATGGCAACCTTCTTCTGTCTGGTATATGCCTTTGCAAATCTTGGCGCATTTGCTACCGCACCTGTTTCAGAAATTCTCTTCTTTGCAGTAGGTGTGATCTTATTGATCCTGTTTATCCGACACTGCAGAAAACGCGAGAATCCACTGATTGATGTTTCTATTTTCAAAAACATCCCTTTCGTTTGCCATCTGGCAGGATTTTTCCTGATCAACCTGGTAATGTTAGGAACCATGTTCCTGTTACCAAACTATCTGCAGGTTGCGCTAGGACTTGTATCCATGATGGCAGGGCTGATGCTTTTACCAGGCTCCATCTTAAACGCAGTATTTGGACCAATTAGTGGTGCTGCTTTAGACAAAATCGGCCCAAAAGGACCGATTATAACAGGCTTAGGATTAATAACAGCAGCCATGCTCTTATTTGTAATCTTCGGCACACAGTTAACACCAGCACTGATCATCGTATTTTACATCATCTTTGGTTCCGGCTGCGGAATTGCCTTTGGAAATACCATGACAACCGCACTGATGCGTCTGCCAGTAGAAGTAAAATCCTACGGCAATACGGCACTGAACACACTGATGCAGTTTGCCGGTGCTGTCGGAACCAGCGTCTGCGCAGCATGCGTAGCTTTTTCTCAGGCAGGTGTGAATGCATCTGACACAGTCGTTTATGCAGCTGCAACCAAAAAAGGTTCCTTCTTTGGTTTCGTATTCTTACTGGTACTTACTGTAATCTGTATCTTACTTCAGATATATGGATTTAAAAAATTTGAAAAAACAGCACAGGAAGATCGTTAATT
>JAFUPY010000069.1 GCA_017472565.1 Eubacterium sp. | reverse complement strand
GGTGAATTTCAGGGCGGGCTTGATCCAGGCAGGATGAAAAAAGCTGTTGATGATCGTACCCGTGAACAGGGCAATGATGGATGCACCCAGCAGTTCACCGGGAACAAGATGCTCGATCAGGACGGAGAAAAATGCCACCGCGAAGCAGATGGCAACGCCCAGGAGAAACTGGGTGCGGTTGTTTGCTTTGGAAACCATGGAAACGCTCCTTATATTTTTTCTTTATTTTATCATCAAAATATGATAAAATAAAGTTATGATATGGAATATACTGATTCCAAAAAATTATCGGAGAGCAAACCATGGATCAAAAATTGCGTACGTTTCTTGTGCTCTGCCAGACAATGAATTATCGGTTGGCAGCCCAGCGTCTTCATCTTTCCCAGCCGGCGGTTACAAAGCAGATTCAGGCTCTGGAGCAGTCACTGCAGGCAAAGCTGTTTCATTACGATGGGCATACGTTACATAAAACAGAAAAATGCCTGCTTCTGGAACGGTATGCAATTTCCCAGCAGCATCAGTTTGAAGAGCTGCAGCTGGCTATTGCAGATAAAAAACGCCTGAAACTGCGAATCGGAGCCACAAAGACCATAGGCGACTACGTGCTGATCGATGCGATCAAAGCGTATCTGAGGAGCCCAGCCCATGAACTTTCTCTAGTGGTGGATAATACCCAGCATCTGCTGCAAATGCTGGACGAGAACCGACTGGACTTTGCGATTATCGAGGGCAATTTCAGCAAAACAAAGTACGATTCCTACCTGCTGCGGATGGAGCCCTTTGTGGGAATCTGCGGGAAGGACAGTCCTCTGTGCGGAAAACATGTTCCGATTGAGCAGCTGCTGGAGGAAACCATTATTGTCCGGGAAGAAGGCTCCGGTACGCGGAGAATTTTTGAAGAACGGCTGGCAGCCTCCGGATATGGGCTCAGCGACTTTTTCAGAGAAATATCCATCAGCAGTTTTGTGTCTATTAAGGCATTGGTAGCAGGTGGAATCGGCATCAGTTTTCTGTATCATTCCGTTGTTGCGGGTGAGGAGACTGTCGGCACCTTTACCGTTGAGGGCGTTACAGAGCCCCATGCATTTCATGTGGTATATACGCGCAACACGAATGCCAGGAAGTATTCGGAACAGTTTCTTGCAGGTCAGAGTGATGCGGCTGCACGCCTGTGAAAGAGGAATCCCACACCGATTCGGTGTGGGATTAACTTATGATGCAGCATCCAGCATATTCTCAATGAAAATCCCATACCCCATAGTCGGATCGTTGACCAGCACATGGGTTACCGCTTCCGCAAGTTTCCCGTTTTGGCGAATGGGGGAACCCGACACGAGCGATTGTCATTATGGATAATGTTTAACTTCGGGATTGTATTCACGGGCAGAACGTGGTATTCTTTCTAAGAGGTGCACGGTTATCAATTTGATATCATAAGGACTGGTGTTTATGAATCAGACAAGAAAAAACAGTATTGATATGTTACGAATTCTCGCTGCATTGGCGGTTGTTATTTTTCATGTTTTGGGCAGCTCTGCCAACAATGACCCGGAAATCCAGAGGAATATACATTATGTGGTCACAGCTTTTTCCGCAGTTCTCCAATGGCATGTACCTGTGTTTTTTATGATAACTGGTTATTTATGGCTGTCTGACGGAAAAAATTGCACTTTTGAGAAAATGGTCCCAAACATTAGACGATTTATACTAGTGTTATTTACATTCGGCTTAGGATATGCAATTATGGAACGTTTCTTTATGACAAGATCTGTGTCCATTGCGTTGCTGTGGTCGTCCTTGCAAGATGTTTTGAATGGTAACTTGTGGGATCATATGTGGTTTGTATATGCAATCATCGGTATTTATATGGTTTTACCGGTATTCAAACCCTTCTTTGCCTTAAGTTCAACAAAGACAATCGCTCTTTTAACCGGACTGTTGTGTTTGTTTACGATAATTTTTCCGATTCTCGAAACTAAATTTGACTATTCAATTCCAATCGTTTTCCCAATTCAGGAATATATGTTTTATGTCTCGCCGGAGGACTGATTGCAAAATGGAATCCAATGCAGCTCAAAACTGCCGTTCAAGCTACTGTTTTATTTGTATGCAGCATGTTTGCTGTGTTATTTATCAAAATGCAATCCTCAATGTATGAGGACTGCATCTCCTTATTCAGTTGCGTTAGTGCCGTCAGCTTATTTGTTGCAGTAACAGTTTTTATGAATGATATGCCGAACGTTTCGTGGATTTGCAGAATCTCGGACTGTACCTTTGGTATCTATCTGCTTCATCCGTTGTTCATCAATATCATGATTAAATTACTCCATATATATCCTCTGCGGTATCGGCCTTTCATTTCAATTACGTAAGCGTCAATTCTAACAGCGCATAAAATGTGCCGGACCTGAGATCAAACTCGGGTCCGGCACTGTGCGTTCATAGGATTATTGGGTAATTTTCCGCTGCCAACGGAGAACATCCTCTGTACGGTCTTTCAACTTACCGT
>JAFUPY010000068.1 GCA_017472565.1 Eubacterium sp. | reverse complement strand
TCAAAATACAACATCTATTTATTGGGATTTTTACATTACACATGATATTGTGGAATTGGGTACGGAGGATAAAATGACATTATTACAGTCAATACTTATGGGACTGATTCAGGGACTGACCGAATTTTTACCAGTCAGCAGCTCTGGTCACCTTGCAATTTTTAAAATTATATTTGATGTGAATACGGATACAGGCATCCTCTTTGATGTGTTGCTTCATGTGGGAACCCTGATCGCGGTATGCATTGTTTACTACAAGGATATTGCAAGACTGATTGTTGAGTTTATCCGTATTGTGATCGATATTCTTTTCAATGCAAAGACCTGTTTTGTGAAACTGGTAAAAAAAGAAGAAGGTACCTATCGCAGAATTATAGTGAACAGTTATCGAAAGTTTGTAATGTTGATAATTGTTGCTACTATCCCGACAGGAATCATTGGATACATAGGACAGGATCTGGTAACAGCATGCTCTGAATGGCTGATAGTTCCAGGTGTGTGTCTGTTGATTACAGCCGTGCTGTTGTTTATCTCAGATAAGATTCCGGATGGAACAAAACGACCAAAACAGATTACTGCGACGAATGCATTTGTAATTGGTATCTGTCAGGGAATTGCTACCATGCCTGGTATTTCCCGTTCCGGAACGACGATTGCAGCTTGTGTCATCAGTGGCTTTGATCGTAAGTTCGCAGTAAAATATTCCTTTATCCTTTCTATTCCAGCGATTTTGGGCGCTCTTGTTCTTCAGTTAAAGGATTTGTCAGATGTTACGTTGGCTGCCGGTGAAATGCGCAATTATATAATTGGTATGATTGTTGCAGCAGCAGTGGGATATGTATGTATCAAGACATTGTTAGTTGTTGTTAGAAAGAAAAAGTTTAAATATTTTGGGTTCTATTGTATTGCAGCAGGTATTCTTGCAATCGTAGGACATTTTCTCGTGTAAGTATATTGTTATGACAATGACAGTTTGAATATTTGGAGGAGTTATGGCTTCAAAGAAAAGTAGTTCATCCAGAAAAACTTCTGGAAAGAAGACCTCTGGCAAAAAGTCTTCCGGTTCAAAGAAGCAGACGTCAGAGTTTTCTGTAAAAAGTGAAGTATTGCTGTTGCTTATTCTTGCAATCGCAATTGTGATTTTTATCTGTAACCTGGGTAAAGCCGGCATTGTTGGGGCGTATATCAGCACCTTCTGTTTTGGTGCCTTTGGTATGATCGCCTATGCATTCCCTGTGTGGTTGTTCTTTGTGGCAGCCTTTTTGACTGCCAATCAGAAGTACCAGGGGAAAGTGATCATGAAAACCATTGCAGGTGTGATCCTGTTGGTGTTCTTGTGTGTGTTTGCTCATTTGATCGCCCATGGAGTGACAGAGACAAAATTGTTTGACCTGGTCAAACTTTCTGTGGAAAATAAAAATGGCGGCGGATTGCTCGGTGCCGGTTTTGGTCTGCTGTTGACCAACGGCTTAGGTCTGGTATGTTCTTATGTGATTGCGGTGGTAGCAATCATTATCGGTGTGGTTCTTTTAACAGAAAAGTCTTTCTTTGGCGGACTGAAAAAGGGCAGTACCAAGGTATATGAAACGGCCAGAGATGACGCTAAAAAAAGAAAAGAACACAGTGCAGAGCGTGCCCGTATCCGTGAAGAGAGACGTCTGCAGGAGGAATTGTATGCCGAAGAGGCTGGAAAAGATCGTCGTAAGATAAATACAGAGCCAGATATCAGACGAATCGATAAAAAGGTTTCTGGAGTAGCCCTTGATACCACAATCGTAGGTTCTGTTGATAAAGCAGCAAAGTCTGGTGCAGGAGATATGGTAGAGATTACCGCACCTGCCGCCGGTGTTACCATTACATCCATCCATAATAATCCTTCCGATGACATTACAGAGCGTCAGTCGGAGGAATTCTGGGATCGTCAGAATCAGATGCAGACTGGTGCAAAGAAAGCAGAACCAGTGATTCATGGTGCTGCAGACGATGTGGATGAGATGAAAGCATCTGGGGAAAAAGAAAAAACCGTACATAAAAATAAAAAACAGAGTCAGAATGATATTCAGACTGGTATCGATGATGTTGCCAGGGAAATTGAGAAAACGGATCCACAGGATAGTTACTATACGTTTCCACCGGTTTCCCTTCTTGCAAAGGGCAATCCAAATGCAACAGGTGACTCCAGGCAGCATCTGCAGGAAATGTCAAACAAGCTGCAGATGACACTGGATAACTTTGGTGTAAAAGCACATGTTACAAATGTAACCTGTGGTCCATCTGTTACCCAGTATGAGATTCAGCCTGAAATGGGCGTAAAAGTAAGCAAGATTGTCAGTCTGGCTGATGATATTAAGTTGAACCTGGCTGTTCCAGATATCCGTATGGAAGCCCCAATTCCAGGAAAGGCTGCCATTGGTATTGAAGTGCCAAACAAAGAAAATGTTACAGTGGCATTCCGAGACTTGATTGAGTCCAAGGAATTTCAGGGCAGTGGTTCTAAGATTGCCTTTGCAGCCGGTAAGGATATTAGCGGTAACGTAATTATCGCTGACATCGCAAAGATGCCACATCTTTTGATTGCCGGTGCCACAGGCTCTGGTAAGTCTGTATGTATTAATACCATTATCATGAGTATTTTGTATAAAGCAGACCCAGAAGATGTGAAATTGATCATGATCGACCCGAAGGTGGTGGAACTGAGTGTCTACAACGGCATTCCTCATCTGTTGATCCCGGTTGTGACAGATCCGAAAAAAGCGGCAGGAGCCCTTCATTGGGCGGTTGCAGAGATGACAGATCGTTATCAGAAGTTTGCAGAATACAATGTTCGTGACTTAAAGGGTTATAATAAAAAAGTAGAGTCTGTCAGTGATATCAATGATCCGGACAAACCAAAGAAACTGCCACAGATTGTTATCATTGTAGATGAGTTGGCAGATCTTATGATGGTGGCGCCAGGAGATGTGGAAGATGCAATCTGTCGTCTGGCACAGCTTGCCCGTGCCTGCGGTATTCATCTTGTAATTGCAACGCAGAGACCATCTGTTAACGTTATTACAGGTTTGATCAAAGCAAATATGCCATCAAGAATTGCCTTTTCTGTAACCTCTGGTGTGGATTCCAGAACCATTTTGGATATGAATGGTGCGGAAAAGCTGCTTGGTAAAGGTGATATGCTATTCTATCCGCAGGGATTTCAGAAGCCGCTTCGTGTCCAGGGGGCATTCGTTTCCGACAAGGAAGTATCGGATGTGGTAGATTTCCTGACTGAAAACAACTATCAGGTAACTTATGATAAAGAGATTGAGGACAAAATGAAGTCTGCGGTCAATTCATCCATGGGCGGCGGAAGTGGATTTGCTTCAGGCGGCGATGACAGGGACACCTACTTTGTGGAAGCAGGACGTTTTGTTATTGAAAAGGAAAAAGGATCTATTGGTATGCTGCAGCGCATGTTCAAGGTTGGATTTAACCGGGCAGCCCGCATTATGGATCAGTTGGAAGAAGCAGGTGTGGTTGGTCCCGAAGAAGGCACAAAGCCGAGAAAAGTACTGATGAGCATGGAAGCGTTTGAACAGTATGTAGACGAGTACGTATAATTTCTTGGCAAAAAAAGATAGTTTGTATGTGGTTTGAGAGCCATTACAGATACAAGGTAATATATTGATTTAGGAGGAACAAAAGCGATGAAAACAGATATTCAGATCGCACAGGAAGCTCAGATGGAGCACATTGCAAAAGTAGCAGAGAAACTTGATATTCGTGAGGATGAACTGGAACTGTACGGCAAGTACAAAGCAAAATTATCCGACGAATTCATGGATCGTATCAAAGACAACCCAAATGGGAAACTGATTCTTGTTACTGCAATCAATCCAACCCCAGCCGGTGAAGGTAAGACAACAACAAGTGTTGGTCTTGGTCAGGCAATGGGCGTGTTAGGAAAAAAAGCATGTCTTGCATTAAGAGAACCATCCTTAGGACCATGTTTTGGTGTAAAAGGCGGTGCTGCAGGCGGTGGTTATGCACAGGTCGTTCCAATGGAAGACTTAAACCTTCATTTTACTGGTGACTTCCACGCAATTACTTCTGCAAATAACTTATTAGCAGCATTATTAGACAATCACATTCAGCAGGGCAACATACTTGGCATTGACCCAAGACAGGTTGTATGGAAACGTTGTCTGGATATGAATGACCGTGTTCTTCGTAACATCGTAGTTGGTCTTGGTAACAAGATGGATGGTATGGTTCGTGAAGATCATTTTGTAATTACTGTAGCATCTGAAATTATGGCTGTTTTATGCCTGGCAGACGATATGGCTGACTTAAAGAAACGTCTTGGCAGAATGATCGTTGCATATACATTTGATGGAAAACCAGTGACAGCAGATGACTTAAATGCAACAGGTTCTATGGCAGCATTATTAAAAGATGCATTAAAACCAAACCTGATTCAGACATTAGAACACACACCAGCATTGATTCACGGTGGACCATTCGCAAACATCGCTCATGGCTGCAACTCCGTTCGTGCTACAAAAACAGCTCTGAAAATGGCAGACTATGTCATTACAGAAGCTGGTTTCGGTGCTGATCTTGGTGCGGAAAAATTCTATGATATCAAATGCCGTATGGCTGGCTTAAAACCAGATGCAGTTGTATTAGTAGCAACGGTACGCGCGTTAAAATACAATGGCGGTGTTGCAAAAGCAGATTTGAATGCGCCAAACTTAGAAGCAGTGAAAAAAGGTATCGTAAACCTGGAAAAACACATTGAAAACTTACAGAAATACGGTGTTCCAGTAGTTGTAACTTTAAATTCCTTCATTACAGATACGGAAGAAGAAGTAGCTTTCATCGAACAGTTCTGTAACGAAAGAGACTGCGAATTTGCATTATCTGAAGTATGGGCAAAAGGTGGCGAAGGCGGCGTTGCTCTGGCAGAAAAAGTATTAAAAACACTTGAAACAAAAGAAAGCAACTTTAAAGTTCTTTACAACGAAGAATTATCTTTAAAAGAAAAAATCGAAACCGTTGCAAAAGAAATCTATGGTGCAGATGGTGTAACATACTCAGCAGCGGCAAACAAAGAATTAAAACGTATCGAAGATCTTGGTATGGGCAACTTCCCGGTTTGTATGGCAAAAACACAGTATTCCCTGTCCGATGACCAGACAAAGCTTGGCCGTCCAACCGACTTCACAGTAAACGTACGGGAAGTATATGTATCTGCAGGTGCAGGCTTCGTCGTAGTTGTAACAGGCGCGATCATGACAATGCCAGGACTTCCAAAGGTACCGGCAGCAAATAACATCGACGTAGATGACAACGGTATTATTACTGGTTTGTTCTAATGTTTCTTAAAACGAAGGTACAAATAATAAAAATGGTGACTATTTATGAAATGTATTAGTTGTGGCAGAGAAATCCCAGCAGGAAACGTATACTGTCCGATTTGTGGGAAAGAGGCGCAGATCATCTCTGATAAAAGTGTGTTGGAAGACGATCTGCTGAAAGTTCTTATGGAAACAGAATCGTTTTCCGGTGAGGATAGTAAGTATCGTTCGAATTATGAAGAACAGAAATTGGCAGAAGAAAAAGAACTTCGTCGTCAGAAGAAGCTGGAACTGCAAAAGAAAAAGAAAAAACAGCGCATGATTATCATTATTGTAATTGTTGCCATCTGCGTTGTGGCGGTGGGGGTGTTCTTTGGTATTCGAAAGAATAGTTCCTATGACAGCTTATATAACAAGGCAGACGTGGCTTATCATACTGCAAAATATGAGGAAGCAATTGATTATGCGGTAAAAGCATTGGATAAGAATCCGGATTCGCTGGAAGCATATCTTTTATTAGGGGATGTTTATGTACAGTTGGAAGATTATGAAAATGCAGAAAACTGTTATATGAAGGTGCTTACCATCGATCAGTCAAACAAGGATGCGTATGTTAAACTATTACAAATGTATGATAAAGCAGGTGACTATGAAGGGATTCAGACCTTATACGAAACTGTTCCTGCGGATGATACCAGCCTTTTGAAACTGTTTAACCCGTATTTGATTCCAATTCCGGAAGTCAATGTAAAAGGCGGCGAATATGGAGAGGTTATAAGTATTGAACTTTCCGCAAAGAAAGGACTTTCCATTTACTATACGTTAGATGGAACCACGCCTTCCGAAGCAAAAACACTGTATGAAAAATCCTTTGAGATCAAAGACGAAGGAAAAACCGTATTGAAAGCGGTCTGCATTGATGAAAGTGGCAATGTTTCCACAATTTTAGAAGAAACTTATGTATTAGAATTTGAAGTTCCTGACAAGCCGGAGGTAACACCGGATGGCGGACAATTCACTGCTAAAACAGAAGTTTCTGTATATATTCAGGAAGGAACCACAGTGTATTACACATGGGACGGAACTACCCCAGACAAAACATCCACAAAATATGAAAGACCATTTGAAATTCCAGAAGGCAATAACATTTTATCTGTGATTGCCATTGATAATAAGACAGGCGAAAAGAGTGAAGTATCCAAAACCAACTTCATCTATTATCCGGAACTGGAAGATACCACAACACCATAACATTACAGAATCGTAAATAAACAGGATAACATTTATTAAAATTAAAAGAAAGGTGCCGCTATTTCGCGACACCTTTCTTTGATATTGGATCTAAACGTATTCTTTTATTCTTCTACAAACTCTATCAGATTTTCTCCAAGCTTGGCGATTCTTGCAAGAGAATATACATGGATTCCCTGATCCATTAATTTTTCTCTTCCTGGCTGGAAAGACTTTTCAATCAAAATCCCAAGTCCTGCAACCGTAGCGTGGGCCATACGCAGCAGACGGATGGCACCAGTAGCGGCTTCTCCATTGGCAAGAAAGTCATCAATGATAAGAACATGGTCATCTTCGCTGATCTGTTCTGCAGAAATGGTCAATTCATAACTGGTACCTTTGGTAAAGGAAGCCACTTCTGTCTGAAGCAGGTTCTTGTTTAAGATCTTGGAAGGCTGTTTTTTCATGATCACCAGTGGAATTTGCATGCAATAGGCTGTCATAACCGCAGGCGCAATACCGGAACTTTCGATGGTTACCACTTTCGTAACGCCCTGATCTTTAAAATGTTCGGCGAAGTCTTGTCCAATCGCCATCATCAGTTCTGCATCCACTTTGTGATTGATGAAACTGTCTACTTTTAATATATCTTCGTTCAGTGCTTTTCCTTCTGCAAGGATTTTTTCTTCCAGTAATTTCACGATTGTCACCTCATAAAAAATGTATTTTCATAATTATAGCACACTGGTATAATATTAGAAATACGATATTTTCAAAGGAATTTTCAAAAGATGAATATTACGATATTATGTGTAGGGAAAATCAAAGAAAAGTTTTATCAGCAGGCCATTGAAGAATATGCGAAGCGGCTGAGTCGCTATTGTAAGCTGCAGATTGTAGAAGTGCCGGATGAAAAAACACCGGATAAAGCATCTGAAAAAGAAGAACTGCAGATCAAACGAATCGAAGGAGAACGTTTGTTAAAACAGGTTCGTGAACAGGCTTATGTGATTGGACTTGCCATTGACGGAAAGGCTTATGATTCCGTAGGATTTTCAAAGCGAATCAGTCATCTCGGTGTATCTGGGAACAGCGAACTGGTATTTGTGATCGGAGGATCTTTGGGTTTGGATGCCCAGGTATTAAAACGCTGCAATGAAAAAATCAGCTTTTCAGCTATGACATTTCCACATCAGCTGATGCGAGTGATTTTACTGGAACAAATCTATCGTGGCTATCGGATTATGAATCATGAGCCATATCATAAGTAGATTGTTTCATCGACAATAGGTCAATTTTAAGCAAAGGACGAAAAAAGGAGGCGCATTTTGGTCGCCTCCTTCATTTGTTGTAAAGATGGAATATCATGTTTGAAGTAATGGTTAGGATAGCGGAAGTGCAGCTTCCACTTTGTCAATGCCATCACTGATGATAGCGTTGGTACGTTTTAAAGATTCTGTTACATCGCTTTCAATGTCATAGCCGATCACTTCATCGACAAGCTGTTCCAGGTTGTGAATTGGGAGCAGTAAAAATTCTTCATCCCCATTTTCTGTTGTTTTGTACATGTAAGTAGGCACAAAGTCTGTATCGACAAGAGTAACCTTACCTGCATCATCTTTTTCCAACGTTAATGTTACCATAAGTCCATCTTCGGTATGTCCTGTTTTTAACGTGTCCATACGTTCTCTGCGTTGATTGGAAAAATGATTTCCCACAGAGTAGACGCAGAGCATCTCATGGTCTCCAGCATCGTTGGTAATGACATCCACAGGCTGTACCACATGCGGATGTCCGCCAATCAGGGCATCAATGCCAAGTTCGCAAAGTTTTGCAGCGATTTTATGCTGTGTATTGTTTTCTTCTAAGGCGTATTCCTCGCCCCAGTGGATATAGGCAACGGTATATTCCACACCGGCGTCTTCCATTTCTGTCAATCCAGACTCCAGTTCATGATAAAGTTTATCCAGATTGCCATAATCAAAGTAGTTGATGATTTTTGCATCTGCCGGATCAACCGGATGATTGTTCGTAGCCAGTTGACTGTCATTGCCATTGGCATAGGTATAGTTGAAAAATCCTACTTTAATGCCATTTATTTCCTGAATGTGATAGGTGGTATCCGATGGGGAAAGCTGTGCTCCCAGATAGATCAACTTATTCTCTGCCAAATATTCCATGGTAGAGATCAAACCAGCATGTCCATTGTCATAAAAATGATTGTTTGCAAGGATGCACATATCTATGCCGTTATTATATAAACTGGTGGCAATTCCTTCCGGTGCACGAAACTTCGGATAACCGCCAAAGTCATTATCGCAAATATTAGACTCCATATTTACCACTGCAAAATCTGCATTCTCATAATCCTCTTTTACATAGGCAAGCACGGAGGTGTAGTCATAACCGCCATCCGCTGTTTTGTAAAATTCTGAGGTAACAAATGGGTCATGAATAATTACATCACCAGCGCTGAGAATGGTTGCTGTGATAGTATCCGATTCTGTATTTTCTGTATCCATGTCTGTAACGATATCACCAGCGATCATATCTTCATTTGCATCTGGTTCATGGTTGTTTAACTGGGAAGAAGCAACCTGTTGTTCCTTTCGGTTGTCAACGATATGCTTCACCACTTTTACACATACCACAAGGATTGCGATAATGACCGCAAGAAAAATTGCACGGTAGATGTATGCCTTAATTCTGCGCTTTCTTCGCATTTGCTTTCTTCGTTCGATTTCTCGTCTTCGTTGTCTTTCGTCCATTTTCCGCTTCTCCGTCTTGTGTATCTTTCCGCTTGTCTGCCATATTTTAACATACAAAGGAATAAATAAAATTGTACCGAATCATTTAAGGTCTGTCAAATAATCATATTAAGAAGTTTTTTGACATAAACTATTCCATGAAGAATGGAAAAGTATCTAATTTTACAATTCAAATGACAGAAAAGCTGGAACTGCCAAAAGATGTAATGCTTGGGGCAGTTCTTTTACATTTAACGGGTCAGTCAGAAGTAGAAATAGAAAATTTCAAAGGAATTGTCAGTTTTACTTCAGAGCAGATTGTTCTGACAGTGAAAAATGGAAAGCTGGAAATCAATGGAAAAAAACTTGACATCAAGTATTATTCCATTGACGAACTGAAGATAACAGGAAGGATTCAAAATATTAATTACATAAATTGAAGGGGAAGCTACTTGAAGAATTTGATTCGTTTATGTAAAGGAATTGTTCGGATACGAGTGACCGGATATTCACCAGAGCGTTTTTTGAACTTATGCAAAGGAAATCAGATACCGTTATATCATATCACCGATACAACAACTGGATATGAGATGGAGATTGCAGTAAAAGATGTGTTTTTGTTAAAAAAATTATTGAAAAAGACGGGCACAAAGCTACAGATTCTTCACAAAAAGGGACTGCCATTTGTGTTGTTCCGCTACCGTCGTCACAAGTGTTTTCTTGTGGGAATCGGGCTGGCTTTGCTTTGTCTGTTGCTCATGTCACAGTTTTTGTGGGAAATTGAGATCAAAGGAAATTATCAGATTACTGATGAACAGTTTTTAACCTATCTGGAAAGCCAGAATATTTCCAATGGCGTATGGATTTCCAATGTTGATTGTGAATGGCTGGAAGAGCAAATACGAAATGACTATCCGGATATTGCCTGGGTTTCTGCCAGGATAGAAGGAACCAGATTGATTTTTGATATACAGGAATTAAAAACAGGAAAAGACAGCGAAGCGATTACTTCAAAGGAAGGCTCCGATGAACAGGAATCCCTGCCACAACAAAGCACCGATCTGATTGCCAGCCAGGACGGTATCATCCGTTCCATTGTAACAAGAAATGGAACACCTTTGGTAAAGGCGGGAGATGAGGTAAAGAAGGGGGATGTGCTGATTTCGGGCTGTAATGAACTGTTTGATGACTATGGAACGGTGACAGGATATGAATATTGTCAGGCTGAAGGGGATATTTGGATTGTTTTTGAAGAAACTTATCAGGACAGTATTGCTGTTGCATATGAAAAAAAGAATTTCACAGATAAAAAAAGAGCTGCCATACGAATTGCATTTCCTGAAAAAACACTTACTATGGGAAGAACAAAGCATATATTTGAACATTACCAGATTTTCACAGAAAATAAGCAATTGAAAATCGGGAAGCGGATTGTATTTCCGATTTATATTCAGACCCAGAGTATCCAGGAAATAGTCCTTGAAAATGCAATCCATACAGAAGAAGAAATTCAACAGATTGCAAAGGATCATTTTGCTTTGTATTCCAAAAAAATGGAGAAAAAAGGATTCCAAATACTAGACAAAGATGGTAAGATAAAAGTTAATGAAAAACAGGTTCTGGTAACGGGAACGATTCAATTTACCTATCTGGAAACAGAACGAGGTACCACCCCGGTCAGAACGCTGGACGTAGAGGAAGGATTAGAACAGAATGGGATTGACGCAGATACAAATGGAGATTCCAGTTGAACATATGGCCAATGTTTTTGGTCAGTTTGATTCGTATTTAAAAAAGATTGAAAAAGCATTAAATGTCACAATTGTGGTTCGGGATAACGGTGTAAAAGTTGTGGGCGGCGATAAAAATATTGCTTGTGCAGAACGGGTTTTTCAGCAGTTGATCGAACTTTCCAAACGAGGCAATCAGATTACAGAACAGAATATACATTACGTTATCGATATATGCAGCCATTCTCTGGACCAGTCCGTGGTAGAACTTGACAAGGATATCATCTGTCATACGGTTCAGGGAAAGCCTGTAAAACCTAAAACACACGGTCAGAAGCGATATGTGGATCAGATTCGTGATAAGATGATCGTGTTTGGTATGGGACCCGCCGGTACGGGTAAGACCTATCTTGCAATGGCAATGGCGATTACCGCTTTTAAGAATGAAGAGGTGGGAAGAATTATCCTGACCAGACCTGCCATTGAAGCGGGAGAAAAGCTTGGCTTTTTGCCGGGTGATCTGCAGAGTAAGGTAGATCCCTACTTAAGACCGCTTTACGATGCCCTTCATCAGATCATGGGAGCAGAAAGTTTTCTAAAAAATCAGGAAAAGGGGCTGATTGAGGTGGCGCCGCTTGCTTACATGCGAGGACGTACCCTGGATAACGCCTTTATTATTTTAGATGAAGCGCAGAATACCACACCGGCTCAGATGAAGATGTTTTTGACGCGTATTGGTTTTGGTTCAAAGGCAGTGATTACCGGTGATGCTACTCAAAAGGATCTGGCGCCGGGTACAACATCAGGTCTGGATGTGGCACTAAAAGTATTAAAGAATATTGATGATATCGGCATTTGTGAGCTGACCAGCCAGGACGTTGTTCGCCATCCGCTGGTTCAGAAAATTGTACAGGCATATGACGATTATGAGAAAAAACAGATGACAAAAAAGAAAGCTGGAGCCGATAGGGAACCAGCGAAAAAACGTACGACAAAAAGAGGAACTGTATGACAATAAATATTATTTGTGAAACAAAAGTACCATTTCGCTTCCACTACAAAAAATTGGCTCAAACTGTTATTATGGCAGCCATGGATGCGGAGGGGTTTCCATACGAAGCAGAAGTCAATCTGACGCTGGTAGACAATGAACGCATCCGTAAGATCAACGCCGATTTTCGACAGATTGACCGGGCTACAGATGTATTATCTTTTCCGTTGATTGCTTATGAGGAACCAGGTGATTTTGCTGGCATTGAAATGGCAGGAGATGAGGTGATCAATCCTGACACCGAAGAAGTGATGCTGGGCGACATTGTGATTTCGGTTGACAAAGTGTTAGAACAGGCCAGGGAATATGGCCACAGCGAAAAAAGAGAATATGCTTTTTTAATTGTTCACAGTATGCTGCATTTGTTTGGATATGATCATATGGAATCAGAGGAAGCGGCAGTTATGGAGCAGCATCAGAAACAGATTTTAGACGGCCTGAAAATCTATCGCGGGGGAGAAGCATAATGAGTGGAAAGAAAAGTAGTAGTACAAACTTTCTTGTGCAGGGTTCCATTCTGGCCATTGCCTCCATTATCAGCCGTATTATCGGACTATTATATCGAGTTCCGTTAGAGGCAATTATCGGTGATGTGGGTAATGACTATTACAGCTGTGCATTTGAAATATATAGTATGATGTTGCTGATCTCATCCTACAGCTTACCATTGGCCGTTTCCAAGATGGTTTCTGCAAGGGTTGCGGTAGGGCAGAAAAGAAACGCTCATCGTGTATTTAAATGTGCGCTGGGAATTGCTGCTGTGACAGGTACCGCAGGATGTTTAATCGTATTCTTTGGGGCAGAATTTTTGACAACAACTGTCTTTAAGACACCAATGAGTTTCTTTGCACTGCGGGTACTTGCACCAACCCTGATCATTGTTGCTGTATTAGGGGTTATCCGAGGCTTTTTCCAGGGACTTGGAACCATGATGCCAAGTGCCGTTTCACAGATTTTAGAGCAGATTTTTAATGCGGTTGTAAGTGTTGTGGCAGCCTTTATCCTGTTTGGATATGGACTGCGTATTGGCGGCGTATTAGGTCAGGCTGATACATATGCGGCTGCCTATGGTGCTGCCGGCGGTACGCTGGGTACTGGCATTGGTGCTGTAGTAGCACTTGTGTTTGTTATTTTCATCTTTATGCTTTATCGCCCTTCCATGAAGCGTGCAGAACGCAGAGAAGTGAAGATGAACAAAACAAGAAAAGAGTCCTACAGTGACATCTTACGCATTTTAATTTTAACCATTGTACCCGTGCTTTTAAGCACAACGATTTACAATTTGAGCTCCATTGTAGATCAGGGTATTTTCAAAAATATGGCCTTGAGCCAGGGATATGAGGCATTGGCAGTTTCTGAAATGTGGGGTATTTTTACCGGTAAATATAAGGTGTTGATCAATGTTCCGATTTCCATTGCATCTGCGATGGCAGCTTCCTGCGTCCCAAGTCTTGCAGCGGCTTATGCCAACCGAGATAAAGCAGAAGTAAGAAACAAGATCAGCTCTGCCATGCATTTTGTTATGGTAATTGCTTTCCCATGCATGATTGGCTATATCGTATTGGCTTCTCCGATCATGCAGCTCTTATTCAGAGATGCAAGAGAAATGCCGGAATATATGATGATACTTGGTGCCGTATCCATTGTATTTTACTCTATTTCCACACTGTCCAATGGTATTTTGCAGGGGATCAATCGAATGATCATTCCTGTAAGAAATGCGATAATCGCACTGGTGCTGCACATTGTATTCCTGCTTGTACTTATGAAGGTGTTTGATCTGCACATTTATGCAGTGGTAATTGCCACCGCATTCTTTGCCCTGTTAATGTGTATTTTAAATGGAATTGCTGTACAGAAATATTCCAGATATAAGTTAAATGTGGTAAAAACATTTATCAAGCCAGCCATTGCATCTGTGATCATGGGTGTGATCGTCTGGGTCGTATATCATCTTGGAATGAAAGTGATAGAGGTAAATGCAATCTGGACAATTATTTCCATTCTCATTGGTATCATTGTATATGCCGTTGCGATCATTGCAATCAAAGATTTTACTGAAGACGAATTGCGGAATTTCCCAAAAGGAGCCACATTACTTCGAATTGCGAAGAAATTCCATTTAATGTAAGGTATAAAAATATAAAAATAGGTGAATACTACGTAAAAAGGAGTCAGTATGAAACGAACACGTAGTATTTGCCTATTATTTATTTTAGCAGCAATCCTTATCGTAGTCTGTTTCTGGTTTGGATTTCTCTTTGGAAAAGAAAGCCAGTACCAAAAAGATATGGTTGCCATTACAGAAGCCAACTTGGAGATTGCTGCATTAACACAACAGAGCAGTCAGTTATCTAAAACAGTAGAAGAGCAGAAAGCCGAACTGAAATTGTCCCAGGACAAGATAGCGCTTCAGGAGAATCACACCTTACCGGCAAGTTCTGAACACGCACAGCCACAATTTTATCTGAAAGAAGCACAGGAGTATGTATGTGTGTTTGTGGCAGCTACGGATGAACTGTATTTTGAGACAGATATTTTGGTGTCAGAACTGCCATTTGAACTGCAGGAGGATATGCAGATTGGGCTGGAATTTTATGACCTGGAAAGTGTCTATACCTTTCTTGAAAATTATTCCAGTTAATCCATATTTCCGGAGTATCTTTCGTTGCGGGATTTGGGTTGATGTGGTAGAATGTATAAGGTTTAGTCTGCCTAATTATGCCCATTTTTCAAAGAAGGATCATGTATGAGTAATAAAGTATTTGATGTGATTGTTGTCGGTGGCGGAGCATCCGGTCTGATGG
This sequence comes from Eubacterium sp., assembly GCA_017472565.1. Lineage (GTDB taxonomy): Bacteria > Bacillota > Clostridia > Lachnospirales > Lachnospiraceae > Brotonthovivens. The sequence continues at coordinate 23,319 of JAFUPY010000068.1, read as the reverse complement.
CTGGAATCACTGCCGCAAAGTCTGGTTGTAACGTCTGTATTTTAGAACATATTGATGTTGCAGGAAAAAAGATTTTAGCGACCGGAAATGGTCGATGTAATTTTACAAATCGTAAGCAGGGGGCTTCTTACTATCGAAGCGATACCCCTGCATTTGTGCTGCCTTCTTTAGAAAACTTTACTGCACAGGATACCATTTCTTTTTTCCAGTCTTTGGGTGTTATGACCACAGAAAAAAATGGATATTGTTATCCAAGAACCATGCAGGCAGCCACAATCCGAAATGCCTTATTAAAAGAGGTGCAGCGATTACATATTAAGCTTCTTTGTGACATCGGTATTCGTAAGATTGAAAAGAAAAATGGGATATTTATATTCGACACAAAAACAGGTGTGTTTTCATCCAAAGCCTGTATTCTTGCAACCGGTGGAAAAGCGGAACCAAAGTCTGGAAGCGATGGCAGTGGCTATCTTTATGCCAAGCAGTTAGGGCATCGTATCACAGAACCTGTGCCTGCTTTGGTGCCACTGGTTTCCAATGCAGCATGGTTAAAAGCTGTCAAAGGGGTACGACAGGAGGCAAAAGTGTCCTTATTCGTCGATGACGCATTTGTATTTGCAGATCATGGAGAAGTACAGTTTACAGACTATGGGCTCTCTGGAATTCCAGTCTTTCAGCTCAGTCGATTTGCGGCAAAAGCACTGGTTGAGAAACAGAATGTTACGGTATCCATTGATTTTGTGCCAGATACAACGGCGGATGCGCTGAAACAGTGGATATCAAACCAGATAGAACAGTACAAAACCACCGGTTCCATGACAGACATCCTTTCCGGAATCGTGAATCAAAAGATTGCCCAACAGATTGCCCTGCAGCTACCATTTGCAAACCAGTCATTTGCCAAACTGTCAAAAAAACAGTTGTCCATGCTTGTGGAAAAGGCAACATATGGGTTAAAACAAACGGTTGTGACAATCACAGAGACCAAGTCTTTCGTTCAGGCACAGGTAACTGCAGGAGGTATTTCAACAGAAGAAATAGATGCCGGAACGATGGAGTCAAAACTTGTATCAGGGTTGTATTTTGCTGGAGAAATCATGGATGTGGACGGCATGTGCGGCGGATATAATCTCCAGTGGGCGTGGGCATCAGGGTATATAGCCGGACAGAATGCAGGCAAAAAAATAGTTAGGATATTATAAATGAGAATTCGAGTATCACAAATAAAAATGCCGTTGAATCACAAAATAGAGGATGTGATTGCCAGGGCATGTAAGAAAGTAAAAGTGAACCCTTCTGAAGTGGCGGAATATGAGATCGTAAAAAAATCCATCGATGCCAGAAAGAAAGAGCAGCTTCAGTACATATATTCTGTGGATCTGATTTTAAAAGGTCAGCAGAAACTGAGAGTAAAAGATAAAGATGTAACGATTGTTGAAAAAAAAGAATATGTTTCGCCAATACCTGGTGAGATGCCATTACAGCATCGACCAGTTGTCATTGGTGCTGGTCCAGCGGGGCTCTTTTGCGGGTATTTGCTGGCGCTTCATGGCTATCAGCCATTGATCTTGGAGCGGGGCAAGCAGGTGGAAGAACGGAAAGAAGATGTGGAACAGTTTTGGGAAACTGGTGTTTTAAATACCCGATCCAATGTTCAGTTCGGGGAAGGGGGCGCTGGTACTTTTTCCGATGGGAAGCTGAATACGGTTGTGAAGGATAAGTTTGGGCGCAATCGGATGGTATTGGAAACCTTTGTAAAGTTCGGCGCACCGGAAGATATTTTGTATCAAAACAAACCTCATATCGGTACAGATGTGTTATTTGATGTCATTCGAAATATGAGACAGGAAATTCTAGCACTGGGAGGAACCTTTGCTTTTTCTTCCTGTGTCACCGATTTTACCATCAAGAAGGAACGGTTAACTGGGATTACAGTCAACGATACAGAGCATATTGCCTGTGATGTGACGGTACTTGCCACTGGTCACAGTGCCAGAGATACGTTTCAGACCTTGTTTGAAAAGCAGGTTCCAATGGAGGCAAAGCCCTTTGCGGTGGGATTTCGTGTAGAGCATCCACAACAGATGATCAATGAAAATCAGTATCATACAACAGATATGTCATATTTGCCGGTTGCTGATTATAAGGTGACCTATCATGCAGGCAATGGACGAGCTGTGTATTCTTTCTGCATGTGTCCAGGAGGTCACGTGGTCAATGCTTCTTCCGAAAAGGACATGCTGGCAGTCAATGGGATGAGCTATCGTGCTCGAGATGGCAAAAATGCCAACAGTGCGATTATTGTTTCCGTGACACCGGAGGATTTTCCAGGTGCGGATCCAATGGCTGGCATTCGCTTTCAGCGACAGCTTGAAATCCGTGCCTATGAGCTGTGTGAAGGAAAGATCCCGCAGCAGTTATTTACAGATTTTGAAAAGAACAGGATATCTTCTGGATATGGAACATTTGAAAGCTGTACGAAGGGTGATACAGCATTTGCAAATTTACGAACCATATTACCAGAGCATTTGAATCAGGCATTCTGTGAAGGAATGCATGGATTTGGACAAAAAATACAGGGATTTGACAGACCGGATGCCATTTTATCCGGGGTGGAAAGCCGTACTTCATCTCCGGTTCGCATCCTTCGTAACGAAGCAGGGGAGAGCAGCATAAGGGGCTTATATCCATGTGGAGAAGGGGCTGGCTATGCAGGTGGGATTACCTCAGCAGCCATGGATGGTCTGAAAATTGCAGAAGAAATTATTCAAAAATACAAAGCAGAATGGAAGGTATAAATCAATGGCGGAATTTACACCAATGATGCAGCAATATTTAGAAACAAAAGAAGAAAATAAAGATTGCATTCTTTTCTATCGTCTTGGAGATTTCTATGAAATGTTTTTTGATGATGCCCTGATTGCATCCAAAGAACTGGAAATTACTTTGACAGGAAAGGCCTGTGGTCTGGAAGAACGTGCACCGATGTGCGGCGTTCCATTTCATTCTGCAGAAAGCTATATCAACAAGCTGGTTTCCAGGGGATATAAAGTAGCCATCTGCGAACAGATGGAAGATGCCAGGTTTGCAAAAGGTCTGGTAAAACGTGAAGTTGTCCGTATCGTTACTCCAGGTACTAATGTGGACACCTATGCCCTGGATGAAACCAGAAACAATTATATCATGTGTATTGTTTACACCGAAAACCGCTATGGTGTTTCCATTGCAGATGTGACCACTGGGGATTATTTTGTAACAGAAGTGGATTCGGAACGTAAGCTTTTGGATGAAATCAGCAAATACACCCCATCGGAAATCATTTGCAACGAGTCCTTTTACATGAGTGGTGTGGATCTGGAAGATTTAAAACACCGTTTGGGAATCACCATTTATGCTCTGGATTCCTGGTATTTTGGAGATGATCTTGCAGTGTCGACATTGCTGGAACACTTCCATGTAGCATCCTTAAGCGGCCTTGGTCTGGAAGATTATGACTGTGGCGTGATTGCCTCTGGTGCATTGCTGAAATATTTGTATGAGACACAGAAAACCTCTTTGACTCATATGAGCAAGATCACACCATACTCAACCAATAAATTTATGATCATTGACAGTTCCACAAGAAGAAACCTGGAATTGTCTGAGACACTGCGAGAAAAGCAGAAACGTGGATCTTTATTATGGGTTTTGGACAAAACAAAAACAGCCATGGGGGCACGTATGCTTCGTTCCTATATCGAACAGCCATTGATTGAAAAAGCTGAAATAGAAGAACGTCTGGATGCGCTGACAGAATTGAATCAGGCAATGATCACCAGAGAAGAACTTCGGGAATATCTGAATCCGATTTACGATTTGGAACGTTTGATCAGCCGTGTGATCTACCAGACAGCGAACCCTAGAGATCTCATTGCATTTAAAACCTCTCTTGGCATGCTGCCGCATATCAAAACCTTATTGGGCGAATTTTCAGGCTCTCTGTTGAAACATCTGGAAGAACAGCTGGATCCTTTGACAGATTTATATGAGCTGATTGAAGCGTCCATTGAGGAAGAACCACCAATCACCATTCGTGATGGCGGCATGATCAAAAGCAGCTTCCATGAAGAAGTCTATCGGCTTCGCAATGCCAAAACCGAAGGCAAAAGCTGGCTTGCCAAGTTGGAAGAGGAAGAACGGGAAAAAACAGGGATAAAAAACCTGAAGATCAAATATAACAAAGTTTTTGGATATTATCTGGAAGTGACCAATTCCTTTAAGGATATGGTTCCGGATTACTATACAAGAAAACAGACATTGGCCAATGCAGAGCGTTACATCACACCAGAGTTAAAAGAACTGGAAGATACCATTCTTGGTGCAGAAGAAAAACTGGTGGCTCTGGAGTACGAATTGTTCTGTCAGGTGCGTAAAACAATTGCTGATGAGGTGCTTCGGATTCAGAACACTGCAAAAGCGGTTGCACAGATAGATGTGTTTGCTTCCCTGGCGTATGTGGCTGACCATAATGGATACTGTCGCCCTAATATCAACGAAAAGGGTGTGATTGATATTAAAAACGGCCGTCATCCAGTGGTAGAAAAAATGATTACCAATGATATGTTCATTGCCAACGATACTTATCTGGACAATAAGAACAATCGTATTTCCATTATTACCGGACCGAATATGGCTGGTAAGTCCACCTATATGCGTCAGAGTGCCATTATTGTTCTGATGGCACAGATTGGCTCCTTTGTTCCGGCAGACAGTGCAAATATTGGCATTGTAGATCGTATCTTTACCCGTGTTGGAGCTTCAGATGACCTTGCCTCAGGACAGAGTACCTTTATGGTGGAAATGACAGAAGTGGCCAATATTTTACGGAATGCTACAAGCAGCAGCCTTTTGATCTTGGATGAAATCGGACGCGGGACCAGCACCATGGACGGTCTCAGTATCGCATGGGCTGTGGTAGAGCATATCAGCAATCCAAAACTGCTGGGTGCAAAGACATTGTTTGCCACCCATTATCATGAACTGACGGAACTGGAAGGCAAGTTGAATAACGTAAATAACTATTGCATTGCTGTAAAGGAAAAAGGAGACGATATCGTATTCCTTCGTAAGATTGTTCCAGGCGGCGCAGACCGAAGTTACGGTATCCAGGTGGCAAAGCTTGCCGGTGTTCCGGATATTGTCATCAATCGCGCAAAAGAAATCTGTGAAGAACTGGAAAATGCAGATTTGAGTAACATTACCAGAAATATTGATGTTGCCCATGCCACAAAGAAAAAGGCAAAAAAACCGGACGAAGTGGATATGGCACAGATTTCCCTCTTTGATACCATCAACGACGATGACATCATCGATGAAATCAAGAACCTGAATATTTCAACCTTAACACCAATCGAAGCTTTAAATAAGCTTTACGAGATTCAAAATAAAATAAACAACCGCTGGGGCTAGATTACAACCAGCCTGTTGTGCAACATAGAATAGATGCTGTTTCAAGGAGAACCTTATGCCTGAAATTAAACTGCTAGATAAACATACAATCGATAAAATCGCTGCCGGTGAAGTGGTGGACAGACCCTCTTCTGTAGTGAAAGAGCTTGTGGAAAATGCCATTGATGCCAAGGCTACCGCTGTAACGGTAGAAATCAAAGAAGGGGGAATCGCCCTGATTCGTATCACAGACAATGGCTGTGGTATTGAAAAGGAACAGATTCCAATGGCTTTCTGTCGTCATACCACCAGTAAGATCCGTTCTGTGGATGATCTGTTATTTATATCATCTTTGGGTTTCCGCGGGGAGGCTTTATCCAGTATTTCAGCAGTATCACAGGTGGAATTGATTACCAAGACTGCAGACCAGTTAACAGGGACCAGATATGTGATCGAAGGCGGAGAAGAAAAAAGCATTGAAGATGTAGGTGCACCAAATGGAACCACATTTTTGATTAAGAACCTTTTTTATAACACTCCTGCCAGAAGAAAGTTTTTAAAAACACCACAGACCGAAGCGGGATATATCAGTGATCTGATGGAACGCCTTGCATTGTCCAATCCAGATGTTTCCTTTAAATTTATTAACAATGGTCAGGTAAAGTTACATACCTCCGGAAACGGCAATTTAAAAGACATCATTTATCATATTTACGGTCGTGATATTACTGCAAACCTGCTGGAAGTAAACAAGACCTTTGACAACTTTACTGTGTCTGGTTTTATTGGAAAACCAATCATTTCCAGAGGCAACCGTAACTATGAAAGCTATTTTGTAAACGGCAGATATGTCAAGAGCAATCTGATTTCCAAAGCAATTGAAGATGCTTACAAAGGCTTTATGATGCAGCATAAGTTCCCATTTACCGTGCTTAAGATCGAGTTAAAGAGCACACTGGTAGATGTGAATGTACATCCTGCCAAAATGGAGCTTCGTTTTTCAAATGGAGAAGAGTTGTACTGGAATCTGCTGAATGAAATTCAGGCGGTATTAAAAGGCAAAGAACTGATTCCAAAGGTTACCTTGGATAAAAAAGAAAAGGCCGAGAAGCCGAATCCAATTATGGAACCGGTAAAACATTCAGAATCTATTGCGAAAAAAGAAGCGCCACCAATTGAAAAAGAAATACCTGTAATTAAAAATGCAGAACCTATCATCAGGAAGGCTGCTCCTGAATCATTAAAAGTGGAACAGTTAGAGCAGATTAAAAAAGCGGTAGCCAAGGATTCTCCATATGAAAAAAAATATGAAGAATACAAAAAAGGAACTCCAATTGCTGTTATTCAGGAAGAGATACCTTATAACAAAGCTGCAGTGTCAAAACCAACCGACAACAGCAAGCTTGTTTCCCAATTATTTGAAAGTGCGAAGAAAACAGTCACTCCAAAACAAGAGCCTGTTAAAGAACCAGCAGAAGTGAAGAAGCAACAAGAAACTGTTGTAGCAGAAAACACTGAACAGCTAAAACTGCAGGATGTTTTCCAGGGAGAAACCAGACTGCTTGATGAAAAAGCAATTCCTTACCATAAGATTATTGGCCAGTTATTTGATACCTACTGGCTGGTGGAATTTGATGAACACTTATATATGATTGACCAGCACGCTGCACATGAAAAGGTTCTGTATGAACGCACCATGGCCAATTACCAAAAGAAAGAATTTACATCCCAGTATGTTAGTCCTCCAATTATTATGTCACTTACCATGCAGGAAGAGATTTTACTGAAAAAATACCTTTCACATTTTGCACAGTTAGGATTTGAAATCGAACCTTTTGGAGGAAAAGAATACGCTATTCGTGCCGTTCCTGATAATCTGTATGGCATTAACGGGCAGGATCTGGTTCTGGAAATCATGGATTCCCTAAGCGGTATTTCCGATAAAGAAGCACCAGAAATGGTACTTGAAAAAGTGGCCAGCATGTCCTGTAAAGCCGCTGTAAAAGGCAATCAACGACTTTCCAGACCGGAAATCGAAAGTCTGATTGGAGAGTTGTTAACATTGGACAATCCATATCATTGTCCACATGGACGCCCGGTAATCGTGTCCATGAGCAAACATGAAATTGAAAAGAAATTTAAAAGGATTTTGTAAGTATGAAGGATACAAAGAAACCTTTGATTATTTTGACCGGACCGACTGCCGTTGGCAAAACTGCCTTGTCAATCAAGCTGGCAAAGGCAATCAATGGTGCCATTATTTCTGCCGATTCCATGCAGGTATATCGGGGAATGGATATTGGTTCGGCCAAAATTAAACAAGAAGAAATGGATGGGGTACCACATTATTTGATAGATGTGTTAGATCCAGATGAAGAATTTCACGTGGTACGATTCCAGGAAATGGCAAAAGCCGCAATGGCAGATATTTATGCCAGAGGCATGATTCCGATTCTTGCCGGAGGTACGGGATTTTATATCCAGTCCGTACTTTATGACATTGATTTTACCAGTCAAGAGGAGGACACTGCCTTTCGTGATCAGTTGGAAGCACTGGCTGACAGAGAAGGAAATGAAGCACTTCATGCAATGCTTCAAAAAGTGGATCCGGTTTCCGCAGAAAAAATCCATGCCAACAATCGCAAACGTGTGATTCGGGCACTGGAGTTTTATGAAAAAACAAAAACACCGATCTCAGAGCATAACGAAGCAGAAGCAGCCAAAGAATCTCCGTATGCATTTTGTTATTTCGTTTTAAATGACGATCGAGATAGGGTGTATGACCGAATCGAAAAACGCATTGACCTGATGTTAGAGGCAGGACTAATAGATGAAGTAAAAGCATTACAGGAAAAAGGCTATCACAAATCTATGGTGTCTATGCAGGGGCTTGGTTATAAAGAAATTTTGTCCTATTTGGAAGGAGAAATTTCTTTAGAGGAAGCAATCTATATTTTAAAGCGTGATACCAGACATTTTGCGAAACGTCAGTTGACCTGGTTTCGCCGGGAGAAGGATGTGATCTGGGTCAATAAACCGGATTTTTCCTACGATGACGACAAAATTCTTAACTTTATGTTAAAAAAAATAGATACGTTGTAACAGGAGGCATTTCATTATGAATGAAGAAATCATTCAAAAACAATACGAATCCCTTGGGATTTCACCAGAAGTATATGCTTTTGGAAAGGAAATAGAACAGTCCTTAAAGGAAAGATTCGAAGCGATCGACACCATTGCTGAGTTCAACCAGATGAAAGTCATTCGCGCTATGCAGGCCAATCGGGTCAGCGCAGAATGTTTAAACCAGCAGACATCTGGATATGGATATAACGATATGGGGCGAGATACATTAGAGGATGTGTATGCAGCTTGCTTTAAAGGCGAGGCTGCTCTGGTACGTCCGCAGATTACCTGTGGCACCCATGCATTGGCACTGGCTCTGATGTCAAACCTTAGACCAGGAGATGAATTGCTTTCTCCAGTCGGAAAACCTTATGATACCTTAGAAGAAGTCATTGGCATTCGTCCTTCCAAAGGTTCTCTTGCCGAATATGGCATTACCTATAAGCAGGTAGATATGATTGACGATAAGGAAATTGACTTTGAAGGAATCAAAAACGCCATCAATGAGCGCACGAAATTAGTGACCATTCAGCGATCCAAAGGCTATGCCACACGACCAACCTTATCTGTAGATCAGATTGGTGAGATCATTGCCTGTGTCAAAGCGGTGAAACCAGACGTGATCTGTATGGTTGACAACTGCTATGGGGAGTTCGTGGAAGACAAAGAACCATTAGAAGTGGGGGCAGACATGATTGTTGGCTCCTTAATTAAGAACCTCGGTGGGGGATTAGCCCCAATTGGAGGGTATATTGTGGGGACTAGGGACTGTGTGGAGAATGCAGCCTATCGCTTGACCTCCCCTGGATTAGGCAAAGAAGTAGGCGCATCTTTAGGTGTGATTCAGTCCTTCTATCAGGGACTTTTCCAAGCGCCAACCGTTGTTGCAGGAGCTTTAAAAGGAGCCATTTTCGCAGCTAATATTTATGAAAAATTAGGATTTCCTGTTGTACCAAACAGTACAGAGAGCCGACATGACATCATTCAGGCGGTAACGCTGGGAAGTCCAGAGGGCGTGATCGCATTTTGTCAGGGAATTCAGGCGGCAGCTCCGGTTGACAGCTATGTGACACCAGAACCATGGGATATGCCTGGATATGATGCCCAGGTCATTATGGCGGCAGGTGCTTTTGTGCAGGGATCTTCCATCGAACTGAGTGCAGACGGACCAATCAAACCACCATATGCAGTGTATTTCCAGGGAGGACTGACCTGGTATCATGCAAAACTCGGAATTCTGATGTCCATGCAGAAAATGCTGGAGGCAGGTTTAATTAAACTTTAAGAATCTTGCTGTGTACATCATTTCTTCAATATGCTATTATTTAATTTACGGTTAAATCAAACCACCTTCTGCGAACAAGAGAGAGTAGAAAGGTTGTTATGCAGAAAAATATAGCGATGAAGGATTTGCCAGAATCCGAAAAACCTTACGAAAAATGTCTGAAATTCGGTCCGGAGCATCTATCCGATGCGGAACTGATCGCAGTCATTATTCGTACTGGCAGTCAGAAAGAGCAGGCCCTAGAGCTTGCAAGAAACATTTTAGCACTGTCTCCGGGCGGTATTTTAAATCTGAAATACGTAACGATAGAACAGTTGAAAAAATTACATGGTGTGGGCACCGTAAAAGCAGTTCAATTGAAATGTGTGGGCGAGATTTCAAAACGAATTGCCATGACGAGCCGACAGCAGCAAGTCATTTTAAAAGAGGCAGGATCCATCGCAGCCTATTACATGGAGCGGCTCAGCCATGAGCCAAAGGAACATCTGCTCTTAAGCATGTTTGATGGAAAAAGCCAGTTAATTGCAGATGAGACCATTTCCATTGGAACCTGCAGCGCTTCCCTGATTTCTCCAAGAGAAGTTTTTATCAAGGCATTGGAAAAACAGGCGGTGTATGTGATTTTACTTCATAATCACCCAAGTGGAAAGGCTTATCCAAGTCAGGAAGATTTTATTGTAACGAATAAGATAAAAGAATGTGGAAAATTACTGGACATTCCCCTTCTGGATCACATTATTATTGGTGACAATCAGTATTATAGTTTTGCAGAAAACAATGTCCTATAGAGAAAGGGAGAATTCTTATGTCAAATGTTTACGGTGTTGATTTAGGGACAAGCAATCTGAAAGTGTACTCCAAGCAGGCAGATCAGATTGTAAAAGAAAAGAACACAATTGCGATTGTGAACAAAAACCAGATGTATGCTTATGGAGATGATGCGTATGCAATGTACGAAAAAGCCCCGGAAAGCATTCAGGTTTCTTTCCCGATTACAGGCGGTGTTATTGCGGATTACAACAATATGCAGACTCTGGTTGGAAGCTTCCTTGGCAAGATTACAAAGTCTCATGCCATCAAGGGTGCAGAGTTTGTTGTTGCTGTACCGACCGATATTACAGAAGTAGAAAAAAAAGCATTCTATGATCTGTTCTATAAGAGTACGTTCAAGCCAAAATCCGTTATGCTTTGTGACAAACCAATCGCAGACGCTTTAGGTCTTGGTCTGGATGTTACACAGCCAACAGGTATCATGGTGGTTGATATGGGTGCAGATACAACGGAAATCTCTGTGATTTCTCTTGGCGGTCTGGTACTGAGCCACTTAATGCATTTTGGCGGCAATCGTTTTGACGAAGCCATCATCAACTATTTCAAACGTAATTATAACCTTGTTATTGGTCAGAAAACAGCCATGGATCTGAAGGAACACATTGGCTGTGCCATCCCAGGCATTGAAGGCTCTATGGTCATTGTAGGTCTTGATGTTGTCAGCGGACTTCCAATTCAGATGGAAATTACCGCAGAAATGGTATATAACGCAATGAAAGACAACCTGGAAACACTTTGTAATTCTATCAAGATGATTTTAGAAAAAGTTCCACCAGAACTTGCAAAAGACATTATGAATGCCGGAATTTATATGACAGGTGGCGGTTCTCAGCTGTTAAAATTAGACGTTTTGTTCAAAGATTTGACAAATATTAATGTTAACATTTGTGAAGATCCGGATGAATGTGTTGCAAAAGGTCTTAGTCTTGTAATCAAAGATGCGAAATACAGTGGTCTTGCTTACAGTATGCGTTCTAAGATTTTTAAATAAGCAGTTTTTGAGGTCATTATGAAAAAACAGAACAAAAAACAACTTCCAGCTAAATATGTACTTTTGATAATGACGATTGTTTGTATTGTTATCATTGCCCTTAGTGCAGAGATGAGCATTTCCACCGGACCAGTGGGGAAGGCCGTTGGTCAGGTGATCGTTCCCATGCAAAAAGGGCTTAACAAGATTGGGAATGCGCTGAATTTAAGACAGATCGAGATTCAGACAAAGCAGGAGCTTCAGGAAGAAAACGCTGCTTTAAAGGAAGAGATTTCCATGTTAGAAGAGCAGCTGAACCGGGTTGCACTGGAACAGGCAGAGTTGGAACAGCTGCGAGAACTTTATCAGATGGATCAGACCTATGAATCCTATGAAAAAGTTGCCGCCAATATTGTAGGCAAAGATACCAGCAACTGGTTTGCCACCTTTATTATTGATAAGGGAACCAAAGACGGTATTGAAATTGGGCATAATGTTGTCGCGGATGGCGGTCTTGTAGGGATTGTAGTCGATGTGGGCAGCAACTATGCGAAAATCCGGTCCATTATTGATGATTCCAGCAATGTCAGCGCCGTTGACCTTGCAACTTCTGACAACTGTATTGTAAACGGCAGCTTAAAGACAATGAATGAACGTCAGCAGCTGCAGATTACAGACTTAAGCGACTCTGATGACAATGTGGCTGTGGGGGATCAGCTGGTAACTTCACACATTAGTGATCGTTATCTGCCAGATATTCCAATCGGCTATATTGTAGACGTTACATCAGATTCCAATAAATTGACAAAAACAGGATACCTGGCTACCATTGTTGACTTCGAACATTTGGAAAAGGTTCTTGTTATCAAGGAATTAAAGGATTATTCAGAGGCCCGGTAGGGGCAGGTAACACAGGAGTACTTATGCGAAGAAAGATCGTAATTGCAATCACAATTATCATATGCTTTTTATTGCAGTCCACCTTGTTCCAGACACTGTCCTTTTCCTCCATTTCGCCAAATCTGCTGATCGTTGTGACAGCAGCTTTTGGTTTTATGAGGGGAAAAAAGGAAGGTCTGTTCGTAGGTTTCTTTTGTGGTATCATCATGGATATTTTCTTTGGATCCATTCTCGGATTCAACGCATTGGTATACATGATCATCGGTTATTGCAACGGTATCTTCAAAAAAATATTTTATCCGGAAGAAATCAAACTTCCGATCGCGCTGATTGCAGCAAGTGATATTATTTGCAACCTGGTTACCTATTTTGTGCAGTTCTTCTCAAGAGGGAAGTTCGAATTTGGTTACTATCTTGTCCATATTATTCTTCCAGAACTGGTCTACACAATGATTTTATCAGTGGTAATCTACTTTATCCTGCTGAAAGTGAACCAGTGGTTAGAGCACTATGAAAAGAGGAGTGTAAAGAAATTTGGGTAATGTTTTAAAAGATCTGCTTCTTAAAATAGTAAAGTCAAGACTGACGGTACTTGTTTTATTCATGTTGGTCCTGACTTTGATTTTGCTCCACAGAGTGTTTACACTTCAAGTGGTAAATGGCAGTGATTATTTGGAAAATTTTACACTGAAAATTGAAAAGACCAGAACAATCGACGGAAATCGTGGGAATATTTTTGACAAGAATGGTACGCTGTTGGCTTCCAATGAACTGTCTTATACCATTACGATTGAGGACAACGGAAGCTATGATTCCAGTTCAGAAAAGAATCGTTTGCTGAATGAAGAATTTGCCACACTGATTGCTATGATCGAAGCCAATGGAGATGAAATCGCCAATGACTTTTGTATCATTCCGGATGGATACGGTGGATATAAGTTTACCGTAGAAGGTACTCAGTTAATGCGATTTCGAGCAGATATTTTTGGTCGTGCAAAGATTACAGATTTGAAAACAAAAAACAATTCTGGCATCAACGAACAGACTGCCACAGCACAAGAGATTGTGGATTATCTCTGTCAGAAAAACATGTATGACATTCGTCTGGAAGGGACAGAGGATCAGTACACTACAAAAAAAGAAACAGACTATAGTTTGATTGATAAATTACTTGGCCGGGATAAAGAACCGGTGGAAACGGTTTCCAATGAACCGGAATATCACTATTATGATGCGGACATTCGATACAAGATTATGGTGCTTCGCTATGCCTTATCACAAAATGCATATCAGAAGTACATTTCCGCCACTGTAGCTGAAGACGTTTCGGAAGAAACCGTTGCTGTTGTTAAGGAGCATATGGATGAACTGCAGGGAGTAGAAGTGGTAGAAGATACCAAGCGTGTCTACCATAATGCGGCGTATTTTTCCCATATTCTTGGCTACACAGGTAAAATTTCAGCAGAAGAACTGGAAACGTACAAGGAAACCGATGACAGCTATGATGCAACGGACATTGTAGGTAAGGCCGGTATTGAACAGGTCATGGAATCTGTCCTTCGGGGTACAAAAGGAGAAGAGACGGTCTACGTTGACAACCTTGGTAAAGTTCTGGAAGTAAAAGAGTATGTGGAATCTACGTCCGGAAATGATGTATATCTGTCTATTGATGCAGAACTGCAAATGGCAGTATATCAGCTGTTAGAGCAGGAACTTGCGGGTATCGTATATGCACAGCTCAGTGATGTCAAGACCACGTCGGATAATGAGACCTCCAACGCAGTCATTCCAATCTATGATGTATATACCGCGCTGATCGAAAACAATGTGATTGATAGTTCCAGGTTCCCGACTGCGGATCCAACCTCTGTCCAGGCTGATATTTATCAGGATTTTGTACAGCGAAAAGCCGTTGTTTTTCCCAGCGTAGAGCAACAGTTGCTGTCCACAACTCCATATGGTCAGCTTTCTACAGAAATGCAGGATTATTTAATGTATATTATCGAAGAACTGCAGGATACTGGTGTGTTTGATGCCGGCGCAGTTAAGTCCTCGGATCCGGTTTATACCAGTTGGAAAAACAATGAAATTTCCGTAAGAGAATATTTAGAGCACGCCATGGCAGAAGAATGGATTGATATTACCTATTTTGATATCGAATCCAAATATGCCAACTCGGAAGAACTTTATCAGTCTCTTGTATCATATATATTACTGATTTTGGAAGAAGATACCCAGTTTTTAAATCTGATCTACAAATATCTGATCATGGATGATGTGATCAGCGGAAAGCAGCTTTGCTACATCTTATATGAACAGGGTGTTTTGAATGCAGAAGGGGATTCGGATTATGAAAATCTGAAAGCCGGCGTTATCAATTCATATACCTTCTTAAAAAATAAGATAAGGAATATTGAGATCACGCCTGCACAGTTGGCCTTGAATCCTTGTTCCGGATCCTGTGTTATCACAGATCCGAATACAGGAGAACTGCTTGTCTGTGTATCCTATCCGGGATATGACAACAACAAGCTTGCCAACACCATGGATACTGCATATTACAATAAGATTTACAATGACAAGTCACTGCCAATGTATAACTATGCAACACAGCAGCTGACCGCACCTGGTTCCACATTTAAAATGATCTCTGCTGCAGCAGGTCTGACAGAAGGCATTATAACAGTTGATACCATCATTGAGACAAAAGGTGCCTTTGAGAAATTGACACCAAGTCCGAAATGTTGGATCCATCCTTCCAATCATGGCAATATCAACGTTGTTGGTGCGATTTGTGATTCCTGTAACTATTTCTTCTACGATATCGGCTGGAATCTCAGTATGGAAGGAGAAACCTATAATGGAGATAAAGGGGTGGAAGCCCTTGCAAAATATGCCGCATACTTTGGGCTGGGAGAAAAGACAGGTGTTGAGATAACAGAAAGCAGTCCTAAGATTGCAACAGAATTACCAGTTCCTATGGCGATCGGTCAGTCGAACAACAACTTTTCAACCATTGGTCTTGCACGTTATGTCGCAGCAGTGGCCAACTCAGGTACTGTATATAATTTTACTTTATTAAGCAAGGTGACCGATTCGGACGGCAATGTTTTAGATACTTACAGTCCAACGGTCAACAATGAAATCACGGAGATTTCTTCTAGCAGTTGGGATGCCATCCATCTTGGTATGAAACAGGTAGTGGAAACCCATGATCAGTTTGATGGAATAACCGTTGAAAGTGCAGGAAAAACAGGGACTGCACAGCAGGCGAACATGCCGAACCACGCTTTATTTGTTGGCTATGCGCCATACAGCAATCCGGAGATTTCCCTTGCAGTGCGAATTGCAAATGGTTATACCTCTGGAAATGCTGCAGATCTGGCCGCATCCATTTACAAATATTATTTTAACCTTGAAGATAAAGAAACACTTCTTTCCGGTGTTGCTGAGAATGTTGGATCCATGTCCAACACAATGAATGACTAAAGGAGGCAGGTCAATGGCTCTTCCTGTAATAGTGAAAAGCACCAAAAGAGGAATCCTGTTGGTATTGGACGATACAATACCTTTTAAAGAACTACTGGATAACATTCAAAGCAAATTTGAAGCAGCAAAAGAGTTTTATAAAAATGCACAGTTTTCCTTATGCTTTTCCGGAAGAGTCCTGTCTTTTGAGGAAGAAAAAGCCATTATACAGATGATCACAGATACCTGTCAGGCTGAAATCCTGTGTGTTATGGAAGAAAATGAACTGGTGGATACCTATATTACCCAAAAGCTGGAACAGATTCAAAACAATAAGCTTTTGAAGTATGGGAATTTCCATAAAGGAGATATCCATTCTGGTCAAACACTGGAGTGTGAACACAGTGTCATTATCATTGGAAGCATTTTTCCAGGTGGAAAGGTCATATCCAAAGGAAACATTATTGTCATAGGTACCCTGTACGGATATGCCTATGCGGGAGTCAGTGGAAAACGGGATGCGAAGATTTGCGCCTTGCACATTGATTCCACACAGCTTCGTATTGCTGACTGTACATTTCGCAATACCGGCGTAACTGCTGGAAGCGCGCGAAATCATACAACCAAATTACCACAGATGGCTCGTGCAAAAGAGAAAACGATAGTAATCGAACCAATCAAAGGATATTTCGATGTAATTTGATGAAATTTGATTTAGGAGGATTTTGCATGGGCGAAGTAATTGTTGTCACATCGGGAAAGGGTGGCGTAGGAAAAACAACGACCACAGCAAACGTAGGAACAGGTCTTGCAATGCTGAAGAAAAAAGTTGTTATGATCGATACAGACATTGGCCTGCGCAACCTGGATGTTGTTATGGGATTGGAAAACAGAATCGTTTACAATCTGGTGGATGTCATTGAAGGAAATTGTCGTGTGAAGCAGGCGTTGATTCGTGACAAAAAATACGACAGTTTGTATTTGATGCCATCCGCGCAAACAAAAGATAAGAATGCAGTGACACCAGAACAAATGAAAAAACTGACAGAGGAACTACTGGAAGATTTTGATTATGTTTTATTGGATTGTCCTGCAGGTATCGAGCAAGGGTTTCTAAATGCCATTGCAGGAGCAAGCAGAGCGCTGGTCGTTACCACGCCCGAGGTATCTGCCATTCGTGATGCAGACCGCATCATTGGATTATTAGAAGCCAACGAGATCAGAGATATCCGTCTGATCGTCAATCGGCTTCGTCAGGATCTGATCAAACGAGGCGATATGATGTCAGTGGAAGATGTAGCAGATATTCTTGCTGTTGACTTGATTGGAGCAGTTCCTGATGATGAAAATGTGGTGGTGTCTACCAATCAGGGCAACCCGATCGTAGGTTCTCATACATTGGCTGGACAGGCCTATATGAACATCAGCAAACGCGTGATCGGTGAAGTGATCCCATTTATCAATTTTAATAAAAAACGGGCTATATTCCGTAAAAAAGCAAAACATAATCGCAAATAAAGGAGACTGTTCCATGAAAAGATTTGGTTTTTTTAGACGAAAGACTTCTGGAAAAGTTGCCACAGAACGATTACGACAGCTTTTACTGAATGACCGAATGAATCTGTCCACAGAATTGACAGAAAGAATACATAAAGATCTTGTAAGATGCATTTCAAAATACTTAGAGATCGATGAAACAGGGACAAGCGTACAGTTTGAAACGAAAACGGATACGCAACAGGTTTATATTAAAGTCCTGATTCCCGTGAAATCTATGAAACAACGAAGATAAAAGGATTGTAGTATGTTAAAGCAATTTGATATAAGAAATTACAGATTTCGATTAATTGCATATGTATTAATACTTACCCTGATTGGTATTATGGTAATTGGAAGTGCCAAGGAATCTGTACAGGACAAGCAGATACTTGGGCTTTGTATGGGACTTGTATTCATGGTCTTTGTATCATTGATCGACTATTCCCATCTGCTCCGGTTCTGGGCCTTTATTTATCTGTTTGCCATTATCCTTTTAGTGGTAGTATTAAGTCCACTGGGAACAGAGGTCAATGGTGCACAGCGATGGATCAGTCTCCCAGGCTTACAGTTTCAGCCATCGGAGCTATGTAAGGTCTTATTGATATTGTTTTTTGCTGCTTTTTTTACAAGGTATCATGAGTATTTAAATACGTTTAAAATGCTGGCGATCACCATTATATTAATTGGCATTCCATTATTTTTAATTTATGAAGAACCTGATCTATCAACGACCATTCTTACAGCAGGTATTTTCATTATTCTCTTGTTTATTGCGGGATTATCCTATAAAATAATACTGACA
Source organism: Eubacterium sp. (assembly GCA_017472565.1). Taxonomy (GTDB): domain Bacteria; phylum Bacillota; class Clostridia; order Lachnospirales; family Lachnospiraceae; genus Brotonthovivens. Next base: position 4,971 of record JAFUPY010000068.1, on the reverse strand, counting down.
GTGTTGAGTGCAGGAATACCGGCGATCATCGTCTTTTTATTCCTGATATCCAAGCAGATGATTCCGTTTATTAACGAATACCAGGTTGGACGAATTTTGGCCTGGATCAATCCGGAAAAATATGCAGATACCGCATATCAGCAACAGAATGCGATTATGGCAATTGGCTCCGGACAAATCTGGGGCAAGGGATTGAATAACAATTCCATTACATCTGTTAAAAATGGTAATTTTATCTCTGAACCACAGACAGACTTTATCTTTTCCATTGTAGGAGAAGAACTGGGATTTGTTGGATGCAGTGTGGTGATCATTTTACTGTTTTTGATTGTTTTTGAATGTGTCTTGGTTGGACGGAAAGCAAAGGATCTGGCTGGCCGTCTGATCTGTTGTGGTGTAGCTGCCTGGATTGGATTCCAAAGCTTTATCAACATCTGTGTTAATACAGGTCTGATGCCAAATACAGGTTTGCCGCTTCCTTTTGTAAGCTATGGTTTAACGTCTCTTTTGTGCTTATATATTGGAATTGGTTTGGTATTAAATGTAGGGCTTCAGCCAAATAAATACGGATCGGGGGACATCGTATAATGAATATCGGTTTAATTGCACATGATTCAAAGAAAAAACTAATGCAGAATTTTTGCATTGCATATAGAGGCATTTTGGCAAAGCATGAAATCTATGCCACAGCAACTTCCGGCAGATTGATTGCAGAGTGTACGAATTTGAATGTACACAAATATTTACCAGGCCCTTTGGGCGGATTACAGCAGCTGTCCGCAGCCATTGAAAGTAACGAGATTGACCTTGTTATTTTCTTACGTGACCCGGTAAAGGCAAAGGCACATGAGCCTGGTATGGATGGCATTATCAAGAATTGTGATATCCACAATATTCCATTTGCATCCAATATTGCAACTGCAGAGTTATTAATCCATGCATTAGACAGAGGAGATCTTGACTGGCGTGAAATGTATAAATAAAGTGTTATCTGTGGCCCTGATTTTATGTCTGTTCGCCATGACTTTAACCGGTTGTGGAAAAGAAGAGGACGTTAATCTCAAGGCCGCTTATGACGTATATGAAACATCAAATAAATATGGTTTGACCAACAGCGAAATTGCAAGCACCATTCGACCATTTGCAGAAGACATCTGTGTCATTGGATTTGATGATACCCAGGTGGATGATTCCATCCATGATTATGTGGCAAAAGGCGCTGGCGTATTTTTGACTGGATCTAAGGAAGTGACTTATGCCCAGAAGGTACATGAAAAGCTGTATCCGGCAAGTACCACCAAGATTTTAACCGCATATGTTGCGTTAAAATATGGTGACCTGAATGAGTATACAACGGTTTCTGATACCGTATTGGACGGCATGGATCCAAGTTCCTCCGTGGCAGGGCTGCAGGAAGGGGATACCCTTAGTCTGGAACAGCTGCTATATGGTCTGATGCTTTCCTCTGGCAATGATGCAGCAGCAGTGATTGCAGAGATGATTGCTGGAAGCGAGGAAGCCTTTGCGGATCTGATGAATCAGGAAGCTCTGGCTCTTGGTGCCACCGATTCTCATTTCACCAATCCACACGGATTACCGGATAAGGAACATTACACCAGTGTATATGATCTGTACTTGATTTTTAATGCGGCAATTCAGAATGAAACCTTTGTTGAGATCATCGGTGACAGTTCCTATAGCGCTGTCTATACCAACAAAGCCGGTGAAACTGTCAACAAAACATGGACCAATACCAACAAATATTTAAACGGAGAAGTGGAACAGCCAAAGGGTGTAACCGTCATCGGCGGCAAAACAGGTACGACCTATGATGCTGGTTATTGCCTGGTTCTTCTTAGTGAAAATGAATCTCAGGAACCAGTGATTTCCATTGTTTTAAAGGCTGATGGGCGTTCTAATCTGTATCTCTTAATGGGAGAGATACTCTCTAATTTTTCTAATTAGTAGTTGTTTTTTAATTGTGTATATACTATAATAATTTTATAAAATACAGCCGTTTATTTTAGCATTACTTACATATTTTTACGGGATAAGCGGCGAAGTGTAGGAGGACAAAAGTTATGGTTCAGATTATTGCAGGGGATAAAGGAAAGGGCAAAACAAAACAGTTATTAGATAAGGCTAACACATCTGTTAAAGCCGCTACAGGAAATATCGTATTTCTTGATAAAAACACAAAAAGCATGCATGAATTAGACAGAAAAGTTCGTTTGATTAACGTATCTGATTACCCAATTACAAACCCAGACGAGTTTATGGGATTCATTTGCGGAATTGCATCTCAGGATTATGATTTGCAGGAGATGTATATTGACAGCTTTTTAACTATCGCAAACATCAACGCTGAGGAAGAAATTTGCAGCGCTGTTAAAAAATTAGATGTTATCAGTGAAAAATACAATGTAGATTTTATTTTAAGCGTATCCAGAAATGAGGCAGACCTGCCACAGTGCGCAAAGGAAAAATTAGTTGTTTCTTTGTAATCGATAACAGAAGACAGGCGTCTTAAGCAAATGCTTAAGACGCCTGTCTTTTTTGTGAATCATTGTCATCTATATCATGCATACGTGCGAACATGCTGAGCATATAAATACCTGCAATGCCCACCAGCACATAGATGACCCTGGATACCCATGACATTGTGCCAAAGAAAAAGGCAATCAGGTCAAAGCGGAACAGTCCGATCAACCCCCAATTGACTGCACCAACAATAATGATGGCCAGCATAATACAATCAATCACATTACGTTTCATAAATGCCTCCTTAATACAGGAACTTTTCTATTTATATATAGCTTTTACAAAGATATCAGGTTTTATACATAAAGAATTTATGGTATTATATATAGGTTAAACAGTATTTGAATCAAACATGAAAGGTGCGTTTTCATGGCAAAAAAAAGAAAGAAAGTCGTACGATATCGAAAACCATTTCATATTAATCTTGGTGTACTTTTTTTCGCTATCGTATTTATATATTTTGCAGTTTATTTAATTTCATATTTATCAGAAGAACATATTTCTGTATATGAAGTCCAAAAGGGACAGATTGCAGAAAATGATGTTTACACTGGTCTGGTATTAAGAGAAGAAAGTGTAATTTATGCGGATTCTTCCGGCGTTGTAAATTATTACATTAAAGAAGGCGATAAGGCAAAAAATGGAAATCTGATCTGTTCCATTGATGAGACCGGAACAATTTCTTCTCAGATCACACAGGCTGGTCTGGATGGCACACAGCTTGATGAAACCAGCTTAAACACCATAGAGTCATCCATCAGTTCTTATACGGATACCAATTCCGATATGATGTTCTATCATGTATATGCATTTAAGGATGATATTGATGCCCTGGTACAGGAGGCATTGTATTTAAATGCCCTGGATTCTTTAAAAGAAGAAACTCAACATGCCCAGGCAGCCAATACGTTTTCCTTTGAATATGCCGAAACAGACGGCGTAGTTGCATTTTATACGGACGGATATGAGGAAATAACGGTTGATACCTTTACTGATGAAATGTATGACCCAAGTTCTTATCAGAAGAACAATTTAAAAATCAATCAGTCTGTTTCTTCCGGACAGGCGTTGTATAAACTGGTAACCAATGAAAATTGGCACATTATGGTTCCGATTGACAGAGAAACTGCCAATGAATTACAAGAGGAAACATACATTACGGTTACATTCCGCAAGGACAATACCAGGGTAACGCCGGCCTGCGAAGTAAAAGCGTATGGCACACAGAATTACCTGATGCTGACATTTAACAGCTCTATGGTCCGTTTTATCAGTGATCGTTATGTGGAATTAGAACTTGCCACTGACACCACAGTAGGCCTGAAGATTCCAAATAGCGCTATTATTGAAAAAGAGTTCCTGGTAATTCCAAAGAAATACTTTTCTCAGGGAAATGACAGTTCCAGTCAGGGTGTTTTAAAAATCAGTTCTGATAAAAAAGGCTTTGTCGGAGCAGAATTTATTTCCACAGAACTGTATTATGAAACCGAGGATGCATATTATATTGATGAAGAGGATCTGACACTGGGCGATGTCATACAGATGCCGGATTCTGCTGAACAATATACCATTACAAGAACAGCAAATCTTCAGGGGGTTTATAATATCAACAAAGGATTCGCTGTCTTTAAACAGATTGATGTGATTGCAAGCAATGAAGAATATTCCATTTTAAAGACAGGTACAAGCTATGGTCTCTCTTTGTATGATCATATTGCCTTAAATGGAAATGAAATCGTGGAAGGAGAAACCATCAACTAAACATTGATAACCCATGATTCCAATGGGATTTATGATAAGGAGACTCGTATGTTAAAAGCTAATCTTTTAGATGTACAAAATAATATTGTCAAAGCATGTAAAAAAGCAGGCAGAGATGTAAGTGAAGTTACATTGATTGCCGTAAGTAAAACAAAGCCAATAGAAATGCTTCAGGAAATCTACGATGCCGGTGTTCGTACTTTTGGGGAAAATAAAGTGCAGGAAATGATGGATAAAGAAGCTGTAATGGCAAAAGATATTCACTGGCATATGATTGGTCATCTTCAGAGAAATAAGGTAAAATATCTGATGGGAAAAACTGCCCTGATTCACTCTGTTGATTCTATGCGTTTGGCAGAAGAAATCAGTGCCCAGTCCGTAAAACATCAGGTGGAAACTGATATTCTGGTAGAGGTAAATATCGCAGAGGAAGAGTCCAAATTTGGCATTACCAAAGAGGAAGCAATCCAGCTGGTAACAGATATTTCTATGCTTCCAAACATTCATATTAAAGGACTTATGACCATCGCACCATTTGTGGATGATCCGGAAGATAACCGCAAATATTTTAAGGAAATCAAACAATTATCTGTTGACATAAAAAACAAAAACATTGATAATGTATCTATGGAAATTTTGTCTATGGGAATGACCGGTGATTACATGGTT
>JAFUPY010000067.1 GCA_017472565.1 Eubacterium sp. | reverse complement strand
ATTTGCAGTAGCTGCCAGAACAGGACTGTTCTGCATGGCAAGCGTGTAAGCAATGAGATAAGCACCGGCACTATCACCTACCATGTACACATGATTTGGATCTCCGCCAAAAAGCATCATGGAACGCTCAATGTAGTTCAACGCTGCTGTGACATCTGTGAACTGGTCAAAAACTCTGACTTCTGGAACAAGCCGGTATTCAATGCTGAAGACCACATAACCCATTTTACAGAGTTCTGCACAGAAGAAGCGATTAAACTCCTTATTGCCCATGACTAAACCTCCACCATGAACATTGATAATGGCAGGGAGAGTGCGCTGATTGTAAGTAGGACGATATACATTCATTGTATGTGACAGAAGTGAATCGTCACAATAGTTGATATTGAGCATTTCGGAAACGTCTTCCGGAAAGGAGAATGTGTTGTTCTGTTTCTGGGTAAGCTTATCAAATTCCAGCCGTTTTTTCTGGAATATAGAATTTAAGAATATGTTCATTGTAATACCTCCGATATGTGATAGAAAAATTTCCTTCACTTAATATCGTTTTGACAGATGAACATCGTAAGCACATTAAAGATTTTACAAAAAGAAATCCCATAAATAAGAGCCGGAAATGAGGTCTTATTTATGGGATATACTATTCAGTCTACTCATCGAAATAACGTAGTAGCTGCTGTTTTGCGGTCTCATGCAGTAAGTGTACCTCTATTTTTCCATCAGAGAATACGTCTACACGGGAAATAACTTTCTTTGAAAAGTTGCGGTCGAAAACAAAGTCTTCCGGGATTTCAGTGAACAAGGCAAGCCATTTGTTTGGCGAAGTAAATGCTGCGATTAACTCTGCCTTTTCAAGTTGTTTCTGTTCCACTTCCTGTCGTAGCGTGTCGATTTTCGAGTTTAATGAATTGGACTGGTTATCCAGTTCGGCAGGAGTTAGAGCATGATTGCTCTGTAAATTATTCAGACATATTTTTATTTCGATAATCTGGTCTAAAATGTCTGCGATTTTTTTTCGTATTGTTTCATCAGCTTTTTTATAACACTCATTCTCAACGCCGCTATTAATAGCATTGGCAACGGTTAAAGCATGTTCCCTTTCTGCCTTTACGGCGATAATGGCTTCATCGACCAGTTTGCTTGTAAGATGGATAGGCTTACTGCAGTCGAGTGCAAGATTTTTCATTTTACTGCCACAAGAATAGCCAGTCTTTGTAATTTTACCAGCGTGTTCGGTACGTTTGAAATACATAGGCCGTCCACATTCACCACAGAACACGGTATTGCAAAATGGCGGACGGTATGTCGGATTCTGTTTCCGTGGTTTGCGCTTGGCGTTGAAAGCTTCTGTCTGACAACGAAGCAGGATACCTGCTCTTTCAAATTCATCTTTGCTGATAATGGCTTCGTGATGGTCATGAAGGACAGTTCCGGAAGGAAGTTGCGGCAGATCTTCAATGCGCTCTAACAGATGCTTTGGTAAGCGTGGCCTTCGGTAAATATGGTCGCCAATATAGACTGGATTGGTAATGATCGAGTTCAGACAGCCGGCACTCCAGTAATCTGTTACATGTCCCTTTTTGAAGTTGTATCCCAATTGCTCTTTCCTTTGGTTAGGACTTGGTGCGCCCATTTCTGTAAGGGCAGTTGTGATGGCGCTGAGTTCGTATCCAGAGAGAAATTGCTGAAAGATATATACCACATACTTAGCTGTGTCATCATCAATTCTCATCAGCGATGGACTTTGTGGGTCATAACAGTATCCATATGGGGAATAGGCATGTTTAAGGCTCTTTTCCAGAGGTGTCTGTTCAATCGTATTTTGTTCGGTTAGTTTAATTTCGTACATTTGGAACCTCCACTTTATCATTGGGTATAGATGGAACTGTAAGCAATTCATTGAAAAGTTCGGAATAACGCCAGTGGATATCATATTCACCCGGGCGATGTATTACAATACTGTCAACATAGGAAAGAACCATTTGACGGGACAGCTTTGGAGCCTGTAAGAGAGCAACAGCATCTGAAGCAAGATGGCGTACATCTTCAGAAAAAGATACGGCAGATAATTCTTTCTCCTGTCTGGTCAAACGACAGAGATCATCCTGTAACAGTGATGAAGCAGCATTAAGATGTTGCTTTTTCTGCAGATATTCGTCTGTGGTGATGGAACCGAGGACATATTCTTCGTACAGTGAGGTTTTTTCTTTCCGGTTCGCCTCAAGACTGCTTTCTGCAGTACAGATTTTTTGCCGACAAGTAAGAAGTTCTTTTTGCGCAGTCCGGACTTTTATCTTTTCAATTTTTTCTGCAGTAATAGCGTTTTGAAAGACCGCCTGCAGCTTGGTGAATATAAGTTGTTCAATATCGGCAGTCATATATCTGGTATCAGGACAATGTGTGCCAATGAGATTATATTGCGGGCAAAGAGCCTTGTTCCCAGGAAGACGAAACATCATAGTTCTTCCACAGTGTCCACAGATTAATTTGCCTGTTAAAACAGAATGATTGACAGAGTGACGTTGCCTTGGTGAATCTGGAGACGGGCGGATCAATGCCAGTTGGGCAGCATTGAAATCTTTGGCAGTTATGATTGCTTCGTGTGCATTGTTAATGACGATCTGTTCTTCATTAGATGTGTTTTTACGTTGCTTTTTGCCGGGAAACCGTGTGACAGTCTTGTGCATTATCAGACATCCGGTATAGGCTTTATTACGCAGAATATTGAGGACACCGCTATTTGTCCATAATGGCTGTGACGAGGTTACTCTGTACGTTGCTTTTCTATGTTCCGGATGCATACGGCTGTAGACAGCAGGTGTCGGTATTGCATCATTGTTCAGTATATT
>JAFUPY010000066.1 GCA_017472565.1 Eubacterium sp. | reverse complement strand
TCGCAGCGATTGCCCCAGGAGTCAATGAGTTCGTTTTCGCGATATACGCAGATGACTTCGCAGTGGTTTGCGCAGTGTGGACAAATTACTTCTTTTGTTACGAATTCCATGTCCGCTACATCAAAGGTGAATTCTTTTTCGATGCCGCTTCCCAGTGCAAGGATGGCTGCACCATAGCATCCCATCAGATGGCCTTCGTCGTCTACCAGGATCTCTTTGCCAAGGGAGTCTGCAAATGCTTTTACAACGCCCTGGTTTTTGCTTACACCGCCCTGGAATACGATTGGAGATTCAATCTTTTTGCCCTTGCCAATATTGTTTAAGTAGTTGTTGGCAACTGCGTTGCACAGGCCTGCGATAATATCTTCCTTTTTGTGTCCCATCTGGATTTTGTGAACCAGATCAGATTCTGCGAATACCGTACAGCGGGCAGCAATTGGTGTTGGATTGGTAGAAGAAAGTGCAATCTCACCAAACTGCTCTACCTCAACGCCAAGACGTCTTGCCTGACTGGAGAGGAAAGAGCCTGTGCCGGCTGCGCACAGTGTGTTCATAGCGTAGTCAACCGCAACACCGTTTTCTACACAGATGATCTTGGAGTCCTGTCCGCCGATTTCTAAGATGGTACGAACATCCGGGTGCAGCGTGGTTGTTCCCACTGCGTGTGCGGTGATCTCATTTTTGACGATGCTGGCGTTGCACATAGCACCAACCAGCTTGCGGGCGCTGCCTGTTGTTCCGGCAGCGACAACTTTATATTCATTCTGATCCAGCATTTCACCCAGTTTTGCGATTACCTTTTTGGAGGCACCGATTGGATTGCCCTCTGTCCAGAGATATACGCTGGCAAGAATGTTTTTATCTGCATCGATGACTACACCCTTGGTAGAGATGGAGCCAATGTCGATTCCTAAATATGCTTTTTTCAAGATTCTGTTACTTCCTTTCTCATTTGGATCATGTCATAAAATGCTTCCAGTCGTGTTTCGATACCAGTGTCACTGGTCTGGGTATCGTAGCTCAAAAACAGGATTGGTACCTTGTAGTCAGAGCTAATGTTGTGAAGGACTGGTACAACGTCCATTTCCGGCATACATCCAAAAGATTTTACATGCACCAGACCGTCAAAGCCCTGCTTTGCATAGTGTTCCGCCAAGGCCGCGGTTGCAACGGAGGAACCACCCATGTCAAATTTCACATATTTGGACAAGCTCTTTAAGTGAATCTTATGCCAAATAGAAGATGGGAACTTGTGAATATCGTAAGTCAGGTAATGAGACAGCTTTTTGCCAATGCCTTCTTCCGGACAGACCACCACAGAATTGGATAATGTCATCCAGCGGTGAACTTCTGCACCCATCTTTGCCAGTTTCTTTTCGATGTGGTGATTGGATTCTTCGTCCAAAATGGTAAAATATTCCCCCACCACACCAACGCGAAGTGGGTTGGCTGGTTTGTTGATCGGAATGCTCTTCATGGTCTGCATTACTTTTTTATATGCACGGCGTACATCCCCCAGACTTTTCGCTTTGCGAAGGTCGCCAAGATAGATGGCGTGGGCTTTTTCAAAATCGCCGTCATTGATTTCAAATCCAATATTCTTGCGCAGGTAATCTTCTACCTTATCGATGTCCGTCAGCATTTTTGCTGTGGAAGGAAGCGCCAGCGCAATTTTTATTATGTTGGTATCGTGTCCAAAGCTCTTCAGCGCCTTGATAAGACCTTTTAAGTTCTTGTAGTTGGCGGTGGTGATGTTGAACATCTCAAATTCATAGCCCAGATCTCTTAATATCTGTTCATGTAATTCACCATAGTATCCCAAACGACAGGTACCGCCGGTACCGATGATAACGTTTGCTCCGTTTTCCAGTGCTTCGATGTAGTTGCCAATCATGAATTTGAATGGGGCACATACAAAGTCCGGGCTGTATTTGGCACCGATCTCAATGGTCTTTTTGGTCGTTGGTGGAGGCGGCATATATTCAGCGCCCAAACCTTTTAATACAAAGTGACGAATTGGGATGCCATAGCTGCCAAGCTGGGGATAACAAAGTTTATATGGTTTCTTTTCCATTATACTTGTGCCCCCTTTCTAAAACGAATGATATCCACAAAACTTTCCAGACGAGTCTCGATCCCTGCATTGCCGTCCTGGCTGTCCAGGAGCAGATTCAGGATTGGTTTGTCCTTTACCCGGCGGATGATCATTTCATTCAGCATAGAGTCTGGTCCACATGGAAAGGCAGTGATCAGAATGATGCCGTCCACATCGTCATGATACTGGTCTATGGCTCCAACCAGTTCTCTGTTTACCATCCATGGAACATCTTTGCAGATGTTTGTATAGCGAGTGCGTACCGCATCTAAGTTTACTGCATCTGCCAACAGCGGAATAGCATCCAGTTTTTGCAGAGCAGAAACGATTGGCTTGCCGATATAAGTGTCGTGAAGGTTATAGCTGTGTCCCACTACCAGGATTTTGATACCGTCCTGGGCAAGCAATGCTTCCTGCGCCTCAATCTTTTTCTGCTGTGCTTCCTGTGCAGCCTGCTTTGCGGCCTCGTAAGCCCTGGCGCCTTCGGAATAGGTTTTACCAAACTGCAGTGCAAGGTTGGAGAATGCCACCAATTCCGGCTTTTTCTGCTGCACATCCACATCACAGGTGATAAATTCGGTTCCTTTGTCCCGGAAGGTATTCACTGCAATGTCGTACAGCGCCTCAAAACGGGAGCAAAGCACCCCTTCGTTTCCGTAGTTGGCAATACGTGGAACAAAGATATAGTCACACTTGCCGATCAGTGCGGAAACATGGCCGAAAAACAGCTTGCTGGACAAGCAGTTCTCATCGATGGAATAGCGGTCACCGTCTTCTAATATTGTTTTGTTTGTTACAGGGCTTACGATCACCTCAAAACCAAGTTCTCGGAAATAGGTTGTCCAAAGAACATCGTAGCGGTGATACAAAAGAGCCCGAGGTATTCCAATCTTCATAGTTTAAATACGTCCTAACTTTTTGAAATATCTAAGGTAAGCAGCAATCATCCTGGTGTCCACAACCGGACAGGTGATACCGCTGCCGTTCAATAACAGCTCTGTTTTGGATGTGTCATAGGTGGTATCCTTGCCGATAAAGTGGCGCAGCATACCTGGGTTGGCATCCGTTCCTGCTTCGAACAGTGTTTCCAGCAATGCAAGAGAGTTCTGTTCGGCTGTGGATTCGCGTAATTTCTTTCTCCACAGAGGGAATGGGATATAGTGAACGGTATATCCGCATTTTCGAATGTCAGAAATCAGCTGTTTCATGGAAACAGAGCGTGGATTGATGACATTAAATGCCTGACCAACGGCTTCTTTTTTGCGGGAAATGTGTGTAATGGCAGCAGCGACATAGTCGACTGGTGTCATATGCATACAATAGCTGCTTCGTGGGATGGCCTTCATCTCGATGGCACCTACAATAACACGGCTCACCATGTCGTCCACTTCCCAGATACCACGTTTGGTACCGGTAATATCGCCTGGGCGGTAGATAATGGTGCGAAGTCCCCGCTCTTCTGCAATCTTTGTCAGCTTTTCAGAAACCCACTTGGTCTCTGAATAAGCCAGAGCAAATCCAACAGAAGTGGTCAGTGGGTCATTTTCATATACCCGTTTGCCAGTTTTGTCCGGGGTATCGTATACACTGTAGGAAGAAATATAGTGATAGTACTTAGGAGCACCCTTGCAGGCAATGCGCAGAGTCTCAATGGTACCATTCACGTTTGTCATCTTCAGGAATTCATATGGGTAAACGAAGTTCAGCACGGCGCCATTATGGAAAATGGCATCTGTTTCGTCTACTACCATTTGATAATCTTCTTCACTCATGCCAAGCTGTGGGCTGGACAAATCGCCAGTGACAATTTTGATAAATGCCTTGTAGCTGTCATTCCAGCAGTGGTAGTGCTTCATATTTTTAATGATACGCTCCATACCGGCTTCTTTGGAAGCGGCACGGACCAGACAAGTAATCATCAGTCCGTCGGTCGGATAGCGTTCAATAAAGGCCTGGATCAGATGTGCACCCAAAAATCCGGTAGCACCTGTCAGGAAAATCTTGCGGCAGTCCTTGATATCCTTGGTGTATTCTGCGGTTGGGCGAATATCTTCATCCAGCACGCATTCTGCCGCCAGATTGGTGTTTCTTCCAGAACCCTTTGCCCCGGAGAGAACACGTCTTAAATAAGAAGCAACACCGGAAACAGAGGAGTCAAGGAGCAGTTCGCGAAGATCCAGCTTTACATGGAATTGCTGCTCAATCTTGTTGGCAAGTTCAAAACCCATGAGAGAATCGCCGCCCAGTTCCAGGAAAGAATCGGTCAGCTTATAGTTGTCAATTTTTAATACTTTATCAAAAACAGATTTTACCTGAATCATCAGTTCATCTGCTTTTTCCAATGATTTGTCGATCAGAGTTCCGCTGTTGGCCTTGGAAGTACGGCGCAGGTGGCTGCTGTAAAGAATTTCCAGTTTGCCATCCTGGTACAGCTTGCGGGCTTTCAGCATCTGCAGCTTACGGTTGTCGGTTCGCGGCAGAGAGTTAAGTGGAACAAAAATAATATCGTGGAAGGCAAATCCAAATCGATCAGACACCAAAGTGTTGATCTGGGAGACACGTTTTTCAAATCCAACATCAGATTTGGCTTCAATACAGGCTACAGTCTGTTCTTTTTCCCCGTCGTTATAGGAGAAAAATCCCATTGGTGCGGTTGCCAAAGCCGGGATGTTCTGCTGGATCAACAGCAACAGATCGCTTGGGTAGATATTGTGTCCATTCACAATCAACATCTCTTTGATTCGGCCTGTCAGATACAGATAGCCATCTTTCACAAATCCAAGATCACCGGTTTTATAGAAGTGACCATCGTGTCCTTCAATCTGATAGTGGAACTTGCGGCTTTCCTTTGGATTTTCCCAATAGCCATCTGCCACGCTGTCGCCGCTGATAAAGATTTCACCGATGTGCATATCCTTATAGGCGCGGCAGGTTTTTGGATTGCAGGCAAGCATGGTCAGATCCTTAACAGGCATACCAAGACCTACAATCTGTTTGCCGTCCGGGTCATCTGATTCCACTAACTTATTGTTCTGGTAAGCCTCCATGTCAAGGTTCACTACACGGTAATCCTGACTGGCTACGCTGGCAAGACATACGTTTTCTGCAAGACCATACCCTGGTGCAAATGCATGCGGCCCCACGTTGAACATCTTGGAAAAGGTTTCGATGGTCTTTGGACTAACGAATTCGGAACCATTCATCAGATGAGTCATGTGGGAAAGGTCATATTTTGCAGCTTCTTCCGCAGAAAAGATGCGAGTTGCCGCATCATAAGCAGAGCCTGGAGCAACGGTCAGTGTCAGCTTATATTCTGCCAGTGCTTTGATCCAGATCTTTGGATTGGCTAAAAACTGTAGTGTCTGAATATGGTAAATAGTCGCATTGGTCATACAAAGCGGCATGAAAATGGTAATAGTCAGTCCCAGGTTGTGGAAAAATGGAACCCAGGTGCCCATGGTGCTGTAATTAAAGTTATATACATTATCGCATTGTTCCATGTTTTTCATCAGTGCCTTCTGTGTGACACGAACGCCCTTTGGAGCGTTGGTGGAGCCTGATGTATACTGCAGATAAACCAGATCATTGTCATAACATCTGGTAATGATTGCAGGATTGGTATACGGAAGCAGCTGGTCTGTATAAATACGCTTCAGTGTTACAACATTAAAAAATGCTTCGCGGATCAAACGGCCGGTAATGTTTGTATTCGAGGTCTGTTCCAGAGCAAAGTTGGAGATCAATGCCTTCGGTCGGCAGGACTTTAATACCGCGATAAAACGCTCTATTTTTCCTTCGTCCAATGGTGGTGGGATGAGCGTAAAGATAACACCCGCCATCATGCAGCCGAATACGGCATAGATGGTGCCCCAGTCCTGCATGGAAAAGATGACAGCGCGGTCTCCCTTGCGAAGACCCTTGGACTTTAAGGCATAACACATCTCCAGAGACTTTACATACAGTTCACGAATGGTATGGGATTCGATGGTGTGGTCATCACCCTTAAAGTCCATGAACTTGAAAATGACACGCTCTGGTTGTGTTTTATATCTTTCTAATAAAATTTCAACAAGGTTCTTGTCGTATCGACTCATATGTGTTCCTCTTTTACAAAAAATTGAATAAATCCTGGGAAATTCTGCGACAATCTGTAAATAAGAATGAAATTTTTCATTTTAATCGCAGTTATCCTATTGTAGATATTTGTCTTACATTATATAATAATTGAAAATGGCAGTATAATCAAGTAAAAGAAAACCCGCCGAAGCTGGCGGGTTTTCATAACTGCTAATAAACGATATACGTAGAAAATGGTTATTTCTTTGGATTCATGTTTTTCATAATGGTAATAATTGCATCCTGTTGATTTTCATCCAGAAGAAGATATAGATCCATCGCCTCTTTTTGCTTTTCGTTCAGGGAATAGAACAGGTCTTTTTCCTGCGCAAAAAATTGAGGCAGCGAGATATCCAATGCGTCACAGATGGTTTCAATCGTTGAGACAGATGGAACGGTATTTCGTTGGTACATGTTAGATATGGTGGACTGCGATAAACCAGAAGCTTTGGCCAGCTGGTAACGGGTCCATCCCTGTTTTTCCATTAATTCACTAATACGAGCAATCACGTCCATGTTCTTCACCTTCCTGACATCGTTAAGAATATTGTAAGTGTTTAGGGGATATCACAATAGAATTCAGAAGTAGACTGAACTGACTTATTTGAGTTGCAGCCAAAGAGGAGGAATTATAATGACAGAAAAAGAAATCAGAAAATGGAAACAGAGAATGCCGGAAGAGTATCGAGATTGCACAAAGGAAGAATATGATCGCCTTGTGGAGCAATTGAAAGAAGAATGGCGCGGCCTGGCCGATAATCCGTCGGATTCTCTGGATGATATACTGGAATATTTAGACAGAAATGAGAAATTGCTGGAAATGATTGCGGTGACAGATGCCTATAATAATCAGCTTATGATGGAGGAGATGATAAAAAAACACCGAAAAAGGAAGAAAAATTAACTGTATAGCTTGCATATAGTTTTGCAATCGTTTATAATATACAAGTTCGTTTTTAAGTGTATTATGTATCCAACCACATTTGGGGTTTTTTGCAGGGTACATAATATAAGGAAGGTCTTTGTGTATTCTTACAGAATATCTTGTTGGAATCAGGTAGTAAGAATGTAACAAAATGGTAGAATTTTTGAAGGAGGATTAACGATGAAGAGTTTGAATCGTTGGGTCTATGCCATTATTGGCGTTATTGTTTTACTGTGTGCCGGACTTGTATATGCTTGGTCAGTAATGTCCAAACCAATCGGCGCAAACAATCCGGATTGGACTGCAGCTGAGCTTTCTTTAACATTTACATTAGTAATGGCTCTGTTCTGTGTAGGCTGTCTGATCGCAGGATTCTTATCTAAGAAGGTAAGTCCAAAGATTTACCTGTTTATCGCAGGTGTGTTATTTATTGTTGGTTTTATGATTGCATCTTTAACAGGCCAGTCACCAGCTATGTTATACATTGGCTTTGGTATCTTCTGCGGACTTGGTTCCGGTTTCGCTTACAATGCAATCATGAGTACAATGTCTCAGTGGTTCCCGGACAAACAGGGTATGATTTCTGGTATCATGCTGATGGGCTTCGGTCTGAGCGCATTTATCGTTGGTAAGTTATATGCATTTGTAACACCAACAGACGGCGCTGATACATGGAAAATGACATTCCGTATGATGGGTATCATCGTATGTGTAGTTTTGATCATATGCGGCGTTATCTTTGCAAAACCAAAGGCTGATTTCGTACCACCAACTGCAGCCAAGAAAAAAGTGGTACGTGAGCCTGCTTCCGATATTACTCCAGGTCAGATGGTTCGCAAACCAGCATTCTGGATGTATTATATCTGGGCTATCGTAGTTAGTGCGGCAGGTCTTGTACTGGTTTCCCAGGCAAGTGGTATTGCAACACAGGTTGGTCCAACTGTTTCCGATGGTAACATCGCAACAGTAGTAGGTCTGATCTCCATCTTAAATGGTATCGGACGAGTATTCTTCGGTACTTTATTTGACAAGAAGGGTTACAAGACAACAATGATCCTTGATATGATCATCTTCATCGTTGCAAGCTTAATCCTGATTCTTGCAATTGTATCAGGCAACTTCTTATTTATCGTTTTAGGTTTCGTTGTTGGCGGTTTCGCATACGGTGGTGTAACACCTACAAACTCTGCTCTGATCAGTGACTTCTTTGGCAGAACAAACTACTCCATGAACTTCTCTCTGATCAACACAAACCTGATCATTGCATCTTTTGCATCTACAATTGCAGGTAGATTGTTTGACACAACAGGTTCTTACCTGGCAACAATCTTCTTAATGATTGGCTGTGTAATCGTAGGCTTCGTTGTATTCCTTGGTATTCGCAGACCAAAAACAGAAAGCAAATAGTGTTTGAAAAAACATTTCCATATTTCGTATAGAGGTATTTGGACAGGGGTGTCGAAAACTAATATCTATAGAAAAAAGCGTTTTCCCGTTTACTGAAAGTAGCGGGAGGACGCTTTTTTCCTTGTGTCGGAACCTTTGCGAAAGCCAGGATACGGCAAAGGTCGATACTTTAGTACACTAAAATCGTATAAAATATATGATTTGTATTGAAATACAGACTGGCAGGTGTTATAATGGGTTCCAGAGTATGGCAAAGAAGGATGTTTGATTCTGAAACTGTCAAACCAGGTCGTGAAAAATTAACATTTTTTAATTAGGAGGCTTTTATGGAAAGATTATTGATCTTAAACCCGGGTTCAACATCAACAAAAATTGCTGTTTACGAAGACGAAACACAGTTATTCGTAGAAAGCATTTCTCATTCTGCAGACGTGATCGCGCAGTACGATCTGATCGTTGACCAGTTCGAATTCCGTAAGGATATGATTTTAGATGTATTAAAGGATAAAGGAATCGCACTCGATTCTTTAACAGGTATTGTTGCAAGAGGTGGCTTACTTCCACCAGTAAAAGCCGGTGCTTACCGTGTAAATGAAGATATGGTATGGCAGTTAAAGAACAAACCAGCGATGGAACATGCTTCCAACCTTGGTGCGGTTATCGCAGATGCAATTGCTGGACCACTTGGCATTCCAGCATTCATCTATGATGGTGTAACCGTTGATGAAATGTGGGATATTTTAAGAATCACAGGTCTTCCAGAACTTCCAAGACGTGGTATCGGCCACAACTTAAATACTCGTGCGGCTGCTATGCGTTACGCTCGTGAAAACGGCAAAGCTTACAAAGACTGCAAGCTGATCGTTGTACACTTGGGCGGTGGTATCTCCATTACACTGCAGTACGACGGCAAGGTTGCTGATATCATCAATGATGAAGATGGCCCATTTTCACCAGAACGTTCCGGTAAGTTACCAATCCAGTCATTTGCAAAATTCATGGGCAACTCTGATCTGAGCACAAAAGACATGCTGAAAAAACTTAAATCCAGAGGCGGTATCGTAGCACATCTTGGTGTAAACGATACCCGTGAAGTAGAAAAGATGATCGCAGATGGGGATCAGCATGCAAAAGATGTTTACGATGCAATGGCGATCCAGGTAGCAAGATGTGTTGGTGAAGAAGCTTGTGTTGTTGCTGGTGATATCGAAGGCATCGTATTAACAGGTGGTATCGCATATTCCGAATACTTCACAAATGAAATCAAAAAACGTGTAGAATGGATTGCTCCAGTCACTGTTTACCCAGGCGAAAACGAAATGGAATCCTTAGCACTTGGCGGATTACGTGTACTTCGTGGGGAAGAAACTGCACATGAGTTTGTAAAACAGGCATAATTACAATTTAAAATAAGGAGGCGGCTTTAAGGGCATGATACCGCTTCAGAAAAAAGGAAAAGCCCGCTGCCAATAATCGCAGCTTACCTTTTATTTTCTTCTGGAGCGGAATAATGTTTTGATTGCCGCCTCCTTTTTTTAAAATTAGATAGAAAAAGTGTTGACAACAGAGGCGATATGTATTATGCTTATAACAACAAATTAGTTGAGACTAATCAAAGGTAGTCCGAACATACTTTTCGGCAAGCACAAAGAAAGGCTTCTGTAATACCAGATGCAGAAGCCTTTTATAATAACCACGGGTTAGTCAAAGCTAACTAATGTGAATAATTTTCATTTAATAGGAAATCCTAATTTGTAATCTGAAGATAGGAGGGTCATCATGGGAGATTTTAATAGAGAATCTTTTTACCAGTTTTTTATCAGACATTGTGCACCGACCATGGCAAGTCTAAAGTGTGCTAATATGATGTCATGTCCAGATGAGGAAAGCTATCGCGAAGATTTACAAAAGATCAGTGAAGAGCTGAACGAAAAGGGAATCCGCATTCGTATTATCAGCCTGTCAAAAAACAGAATGTTGATTCTGGTGTACCGTCCAACCATGCTGGCAAAGCGCTTTGCAGAAAGTGAGATTCAGGCGTTCCTGGGCGAGTACGGATACGCAGACTTTGATGTGGAAGCAACCTTAGACCGTCTGCAGAGCAGAATTGCTGCAGACCCAACCAATTTCCCACATGAGATCGGTGTTTTCTTAGGATATCCTCTGGCAGACATCAAAGGTTTTATTCAGCACAATGGCAAAAACGGTCTCTGCTGTGGAGAGTGGAAAGTGTACCATGAACCGGAACAGGCAAATAAGATGTTTGCCAAGTTGAAAAAGTGCAGAGATATTTATTATAACCTGTTCTCCAACGGAACCAGAACCATGTGGCAGTTAACCGTTGCCGCGTAAAAAATGTCATCCAATACTTTACCCATATATACCATATAAATTTTTTCATTAAAAAGGGCGCTTCTCCCAGTGGCAGGGGGGAGCGTTTCTTTTTTTGAAAAAAATTTTTAAAATTCGATGGATCTTCCAAACGAGAAATTTCCCAAGTGGGGATGAGGAACCTTCTTTGCTGAAAAATACAAGAACACAGTGGGAATTTTAGTTGTTTTTCGGGTGGATTTAGAATTTGTGTGGGCAGGACTTAAGAATTTGTTAAAATTGGGCTATTTTTCAAAAAGCCCACAAACACAAGTAAAAAGGCCGTAATCCCTTGAAAATACTGGGGTTACGGCTTTTTTTATTGTCATAAATTATGAGGTATAAAAATCAATAAGTAAGAACGGTTAGTAACACGTTAGTAACAAACTTCTATCTTTTCAATTTCTTCTCTTAGATCTTCCAGGGTTCGGTGTCCATACACTGCATTTGTAATATCACCAGAAAAACTGTGACCAATCATTCGTTTTCTGTCGTTTTCAGATACCTTATACTTTTCGCATAGCATTGAAAATGTGTGCCTGCAGTCATGTGGTGTGTGCTTTTCTATTCCGACAGATGATAAAAAGTTATACATTTCTATCCGAAACTTGCTCTCAGAATATTTTGATAACTTGCCATAGTATTGAATTCTTCTTGCGACCATATTAAATATACTCGAATGAATTGGTACGGTTCTATTTCTGCCGGCATCTGTTTTTAAACCGCCGTAAAAATATCTCTGCTCAAGATTGATATCCAGACTTTTTAACTCACCAATACGAAAACCAGAATAACAAAGAATCAATATCAGTTCTGCGGTTGGATTATCTTTGTGTTTCCAGATGATAGACATTTCCTGATCAGTAAACGGAACTCCGTGTTCATCATCATCTGGAATATTGATTTTTACATGTGCGGAATGGTTCTTGTCACACAGTTCGTATATGTCAGCGTATTTATACATTTGCTTAAACAGGCTAACAATTAGTTCTTTGCTAGAATACTTTAAAGGGCAAGCATCAATCACGTTCTGCAAATCTTGGTGCCGCAAATCAGAAAAAGGTCTATTGTGGATGGCTTTGCTATTCTTAAAAGCTGCTCTGGTCGAGTCTTTTGCTTGATGAGAATATACGCGACTTTTGTCTTGTTCATACTTCCAAGTGTAGAATTCTTCGTACACCTCTGCAAAGGTTTTCTTTGCCACCATAGTTCGTTCATCTGCAGCTTTGGTCAGATTGTAGTCTGACAGGATCCTGTTAATGAAATTGCTATCGGATTGGCTGAAGCTGTTTGGAAGTGTTTTTTCGTATCCAGGATAGTATGTGCCGGCTTTATATGCAGTCAGCACGGCAAAACCTTTATACCAGTCGTCTACATAGCAAAGAGCCTTTGGAGTCTGCGGTATGCCATTCTCGTTGAACTCAGTTGTTGGCGGATGGACCGCATAGGGATTCCTGCGGTTGGTTCCTAAAAATCGAATACTACCATACTCAGTAGCCATTAGGAAGTTTTGGATGTTTCCTGCGTTTGGCCATAGCATCACCTTCTTTCTAAAAAAGTGTATAAAAATAACAGCTAGCGAACATACGTTGCTTGCTAAGCCGCCCCGAAGATGATACAATATTTTGTGAACGTACAGTAATGACCTTCGGGCTTGCTGTCTAATTTTAACCGTTCCTGTTGGCGCAGGGGCGGTTTTTTTGTTTATCCTTCAATCATGTCGTAAAACACATCTTCTGTTATAATTTCGATATCAAGACCATCCAGTTTTAATTTTTCGGCCTTTTTCTGTTTGGAACTTTTTCCGTCTTTGATTGATTTGCAGTAATCATTATTTCCAAGAACAAGATAATTTGTTTTCTTTGTAACAGAATCACCATTGATTCCACCGTGGTTAACAACCAACTGCATAGCTTCTTTTCGTAGCATACGGTCAAGAGCACCTGTAAACACAAAAACTTTTCCAAAAATAGGATTATCTTCGTTGATTTCTGTTATTGTAGCTTCTATGTCAGCTGCCTTTAAATGCGCCTTGTGTTTGCTACGTTTTTGTATATATTCACAAAAATAATCGATACTTCCATGAATGGAACAAGCATCTTCTTGTAAAGCAGAAAGTGCAAAATGAGTCATTTCACAATCTGCCAATACTCTATGAGCTTTTAAGTAATCTATTTTGTAGCGATTTAATACATCGGAAAGGCTATGATGCCTAATTTCAGGGTGGAGATTTCTTGAAATACGCATCGTATCAACAAAGTCATTGGATAGAACTAGGTCGAGATGTTTTTCAAGATTATCGTATAAAAAATTAATATCGAAATTTACATTATGTCCAACGAGCAAAGAATCCTTAATAAAATCATAAAATTTTGGAAGAACTTCATCAGCTGTTGGAGCTATTGCCAGCATATCATTTGTGATTCCTGTTAGCTGTTGAATAAAATCACAAATATAATTACCGTCATCATCGACGCAATCCGGTTGTATTAAAGAAGAAAATCGACCCGTTTCATTACCGGAAATATATTTGATAGCACCCACTTCAATGATTGAATCAAATTCTGGAGAAAGACCAGTTGTTTCAATATCAATCACAACATAAGATTCAGGAAAAATAATCAAACTATTCCCTTTTTCTGTTCTCTTGTTCATAACTGTTACAATCCTCCTGTTTATATAATTCAAGCACACCAAGTGGCTCGAACATGATCATGTAATTACCAATCTTTTTATAAAGTCCATATTTACTTTTGTAACGGCTGATTGCATCCATTAGGAATTGCTCTGTTATTTCCAGATACTCAGCCATTTCATATCGATTTCTACAGCCGTGATGATAGGCATCAATAATACCATGCAATCCTACTAAGCTGTTATATGCCCAGGTGCGGGCTCTTAATTCTTGTTTTCTGTTCTCTATAGAACTCTGATCCAAAATATCTCCACTTGTCGTAAAGTGGTGTCCTAATTCCTCGGATAGCACACAGGATCGCTCTGCATCATTTTCAAGCTGATCAGATAGAGCAACGTTACCATCTATGTATAAGCCATCCAAACTGCATGCTACGTTTTTCGAATCACCGAGGAAAAAATTAAAAACATTTACACCAGAATCATGAGAAAACTGAAGCTGCTTTTCAAATTTTGTCATATAAATCACCCGACAACATAATAAGTAAAAGCAAGTCCAATATATAGGATTATTTATTGGAATCCTGTTCTTTGATAAATTTGGCAAATGCTTTAATACGTTCTAACTGTTCTTCTGTATATTCTTCGCCATCGAAATGAGCTGCGATTGTATTTGGCCTATCATTCATATCGTACATATCGTTTACTGTTACACCGAAAATTTTGCAAACTTTAAATAGTGTATCGATATCAATAGAATTCACACCATTTTCCCATGAAGAAATCGCATTGTGCTTAACACCCAACTGATCAGCAAGTTCTTTCTGGGTTATTTTGTTTTTCTTTCTATAAAATAATAAATTTTTCGCAACGATTTCTTTAATGTTCTCACTCATTTGTTGTGCCTCCTTTTAATAGGATGCTATCACATTAATTTCACAATTACAAGAATAAATTTCATAAAACATGAAAAAACTTATTGACATTTCATAAAACATGACATATTATATGCTTAACTTCATAAAACATGAAATTTGGAGGTGATAAAACCTATGGTAGGTCTTAGAGTGAAGAAATATTTGGATGACAATGGAATCAAATATTCATATGTAGCTGAGAAAATCAATATGCCGATGAATATGTTTAGCCCATTGTTAAACGGGAAACGGAAAATGACGGCCGAAGAGTATTTACTTATTTGCCAGGCAATAGGCGTAGATGCTGGATACTTTTCAGATGATCCAGAACCGATAGTGGAGGTAGGGTAGATGTGGATTAAAAAAAAGAAATGGAAGGCAATGGAAAGGAAAATTGCCGACCTTGAAGTGCAAGTTCAAAGCCAGCAAAAAGCCATCAAATATCATTTAGAATGTCATGAATCGGAGGTCGCAGC
>JAFUPY010000007.1 GCA_017472565.1 Eubacterium sp. | reverse complement strand
TGAAACCATGAAACGGGATGGTAATCCAGATCGTTTCGTAAAACAGTATGAATTTTTACATTTATTAGTTCCAGACACTTACTACATGGGTGATTATCCATTTATTCCTGGTTCTCCAGATGGTGTGGATCAGTTTGGTGTTACATGGACAATGCCAGTAGGCCAGATGGGTGCATTCCCAATTCATGATGATGAACACCGTGTATTAAAGGATATTACACAGTGGAGAGAACTCCTCCACAAACCATACATTCCAGAAGATCCGGGATACTGGGGAATGTTAAATGGGATTGCGGCAGAAGCGGATCGTGAAAATCAGTATGTTTGTGCTGTTCAGGTACAGGGTATTTTTGAACGTCTGCATGCACTTATGGGTATGGAAGATGCATTGGCTAACTTCTATGAAGAACCAGAAGAAATGCATGATCTTATTGACTTCTTAACAGAAATTGAGTTAGATTTTGCAAAAACAATGATTGAAAGATGTCACATCGAAGCCGTGTTACATCATGATGACTGGGGCGCAACAGAAAATTCCTTTATGTCTCCGGCAATGTTCGAAGAATTTATTCTTCCTGCATATAAGAAAATCTATGGTTTCTACAAAGAAAACGGTATTTTAGTTGTTCATCATAACGATGGATATGCTAGAAACCTGGTTCCATATATGATTGAAATGGGGATTGATATCTGGCAGGGTATTATCCCGGCAAATGATATTCCAAGTCTGATTGAAGAATATGGCGGACAGATCACATTTATGGGTGAGATTGAAACCAGACTTCTTGACGTACCAGACTGGACACCAGAAATGGTAAAAGAAGAAGTAGAACGTGCTTGTAGAAAAGGCGGTAAACATTGCTTTATCCCATGTCTTACAGCAGGTATGCCATTTACTTCCTTTGTTGATGCAAAAGTAGTAGATGCGGAAATTGATCGTATGAGCAAGGAAATGTTCTAATTACTAATTACAATGGAATCATTTTATAAGTACAGGCACTTTGGGATCTTCCCAGAGTGCCTTTTTATACCATGGAATCTATTTCAAAACTATGTTAAAATGAAAGAAATCTTTGTAACTGGGAGGTTGTTTTGATGAAAAAACGAATATTAGCCCTTGTCGCAGCTTTTTGCGTATTGTTTTCAGCAACACCAGCGATGGCGCAGGCTTCAGGTGGAACGATAAATGGAAAAAGTGATGATATCGTTATTTTATATGAAAATGACGTTCACTGTGCAGTTGACGGCTATGCCAAGATAAAAGCTATGAAGACGGATCTGGCAGAAACTCACGATTATGTCGGTATTGTTTCTGTAGGGGACTTTATTCAGGGAAGCAGCCTTGGTGCCATCTCACAGGGGAAATATATTGTAGACATTATGAATCTGGTTGGCTATGATGCGGTGACGCTTGGCAACCATGAATTTGATTATAAGCTCCAGAGATTGAACGAACTGGTTACATTGATGAGCACTAAACCAGTGTGCAGTAATTTCCAGAAAATTGGTGCCACTGACACTGTGTTTAAA
Organism: Eubacterium sp.; assembly: GCA_017472565.1. GTDB lineage: Bacteria > Bacillota > Clostridia > Lachnospirales > Lachnospiraceae > Brotonthovivens. The sequence goes on along the minus strand of JAFUPY010000007.1, from coordinate 6,979 downwards.
CCATATGCCATGGTAAGTTATGGTGATGTAGACATTGCTTATATCGGCATCACTACACCTAGCACCATATCATCATCTTCTCCGATTCAATTTTTGGATGAGAATGGTGACTATGTCTATACCTTTAATGGAGATAAACTCTATGAAGTAGTTCAGAATAGCATAAATGCTGCGAAGGCTGAGGGGGCTGAGTATATTGTGGCTCTTTCCCATCTTGGTACAGAAGATGTGAATATGGCTTGGAGTGCGCAGGCTCTGGTTGAAAACACAGAGGGCTTAGACGTTGTTTTAGATGGACATTCTCACAGCGTAGTTGAAAGTCTGATGGTGGAGGACAAGTCTGGCAAACAGGTTGGAATCACCTCTACGGGAACACAGTTTGCCAATATCGGTAAGTTGACGATTGGAACTGACGGAACCATTACAACAGAGCTGATTCCGACAGAAAACTATACGAAAACAGATGCAGAGGTGACAGCACTGATTGCAAAAATCAATGAAGAATATTCTGTATTAGGAGAACGCAAGATCGGTTACAGTGAGGTAAATCTGACGACAGTAGATGCAGATGGCAATCGTATTATCCGAAACGAAGAGACCAATCTGGGTGATTTTTGTGCAGATGCTTTTCGTGTAGTGACAGGAGCTGATATTGGTTTTATCAATGGCGGTGGTATCCGTGCCAATATGGATGCAGGAGATGTGACATTTAATGATATTTTAAGTGTATTTCCTTTCAATAACCTGGTCTGTGTCGCGGAAGTGACTGGCCAGGATATTGTAGATATGCTGGAACTTGGCGTGATGAGTGCACCAGAAGAGAATGGTAGTTTTCAGCACGTTTCTGGTATTACCTTTAACCTGGATACTTCTTTTGACTCCACTGTAAAGCTGGATCAAAACGAAGCTTTTGTCAGCGTAGATGGGAAGCGCCGTGTATCTAATGTCAAGGTTCTGAATCAGCAGACCGGTGATTATGAACCAATCGATTTGACAAAAACATACAAGCTGGCGTCTCACAGCTATCTTTTGATGGAACAGGGCAGCGGTGCCACCATGTTCAAGGATGCGAAAATTCTTGTAAACGATGGCATGTTGGATGTGGAAATGTTGGAATTCTACATCGCAGAGCATCTGGATGGTGTGATCGGAGAGGAATATGCAGCGTCTCAGGGTCGCATCACATTGGGGGCGGCTACAACAGATAATAATCAGGCATTTGATAATACAACGGATACGAATGGTGATGCTGGTAATGAAAGTGGAACAGAATCTGTAGTTCCAAGTAGTCCACAGACAGGAGATGATACCATGAATCCAATGTGGATTCTGCTTATTGGTAGCTGTTGTGCTTGTGTGTGTATCCCTTATGCTGCAAAAAGAAATAGAATGATTAAATAATCTTGTTTATATGTACTTCTTAATGAAGGATAAAAACGTTTCTGATGCTGGTGTCTGTTGTTTTGCAACCGCCAATCCGATTGTTATGGTCTGTGGAGGATCCAGTGTAAGAGTACGGATATTACCAGTCCACAGTTTGCTGTTGATGGCGTTATCCATGCTGATGCCAAGCCCAGCTTCTACCATGGCGTAGGTTGCATAGATATCCATGGTGGAAAACTGTGTGTTTGGAGTGATATTGCAGCGTTTGAATATATGAGCGTTGTCGATGTCCATGCCAGGATAAGTGTCAATGTAGCTTTCGGTCTCAAAAACGGACATTGGAACAGAGGCTCTATTTGCCAATGGGTGTTTGGCAGATACCATGGCAATCATATTGTCAGATTTTAAAGGAATCCAGTGATGGGTTCCTTTTCTTTCGCTTATAATGCACAGATCTACCGTGTGGTTTTCCAGTTGTTCCAGCAATTCTGAACTGTAGCCGTTGACGATCTTAATCTGAATGCCCGGATATTTGTCGTGGAAAGTGGACGTAATTTCAGAAAGCCAGCCATAGTAGGCACTGTAGGCAGTTCCGATGGTAAGTGTACCTACGTCTATGTTCTTAATTTTTGCAGTCAATTGACGTAAGTTTTCACCATTGTAGACCAGCTCCCGGATAGATGGAAGGAGCATGTCACATTCTTTTGTTGGGGTGACCCCATCCCGAGTTCTGTGAAGCAGTGTAAAACCGGTCTCTTCTTCCAAGGCAGCCATCATACGGCTGATGCCAGATGGGGTATAACCAAGTGCAGAGGCAGCAGCAGAAAGGCTGCCCGAGTCGATAACAGATAATAAAGTGCGGTAGCGATCAAGATCCATGAGATTCTCCCCTATTAATGTATATATGTTCGTGTGTTTTTTAAACTACTATAGTATTATAGTACCTGTTGTTTGACAAAACGTCAAAGATAATGTGATGAATATTCGCTTTACTCAAAATAGACGTTGTTTTTTAATAGTATAGATACGAGGAATGCTTTTGGCAGACGCTTTATAATGTGAAAAAATGGGTAAAAATGGGCACACGAGATTTAACAACGGGAAGTATTAAGGGACATTTGGTTTATTTGATGATTCCTTTGATTTTTGGAAATATATTGCAACAATTATATAACACGATTGACGCATTAGTTTTGGGGCGATTTGCAGGGGCAGAAGAGTTTGCCTCCATAGGAATTGCAGGGGCGGTAATGAATCTGTTTTTGTTTGCTATTGTGGGAGCAACTACAGGTATTGCAGTTATTTTTGCACAAGCTTATGGTGCAGGTGATATGGAACGTTACCGTAAGGTCCACTTTTGGACTTTGCTCATTGGACTCGTAGTTACTATGGCAGGAAGTGTATTGGCAATTTTATGCATGCGCTTGATACTATGGGGGATTCAAACACCAACAGAACTGTTTGCTTATGTGGAAAGTTATCTGTTCATTATCTTTATCCTTCTGCCGGTTACCTACATCTACAACATGTACACTTCCTTGCTGCGGTCGGTAGGAAATACCAAGATGCCATTGATGATTTTAGCAATAGCCGTTGCAATCAACTTGGGCTTGGATGTTCTATTTATTGCCAGATTTGACATGGGGATTCGAGGTGCCGCATGGGCCACAGCCATTGCACAGACGATATCTGCAGTGTCATGTGTGTTGTATATGCGCATAAAAATGCCTGATTTGATGTTTGGTCGAAAGCATTGTGGTTGGAATCAGGAACTGGTAAAACGAATCCTTCACTTTGGATTTGTTACAGGAATTCACCAGTCAGGTCTATATATTGGGAAATTGTTGGTACAGGGTGCAGTTAACACTGGCGGAACAGAACTGATTTCTGCATACACCGCAACCACCCGAATTGAGGGATTTGCCAATTCCTTTGGCGACAGTGGAGCAGCAGCTACCTCCGTAGTGACGGCGCAAAACTATGGAGCAAAGAAAAAAGAACGTGTGATAGAGACCTATCGGGCAAGTATGTTGATTTTATTCCTTCTGGGAATCTTTTGTTCGGTCATTATGATACTATCAGCGGATATGACGGTAAGCTTTGTTCTTGGAAAAAGCAGTGGGGATGCTTTTGAAAGTGCAAAGCAGTACATTATAATCATTTCCATCTTTTATACCCTTTGCTTTATTGGCAATACTTTTGCCGGATTTTTTGAAGGTGTTGGAAAAGTCTTTTTTCCTTTCATCGGTGCCGCAACACATATTACTATGCGTGTGATTTTGTCCTGGATGTTTATCGGACAGGGTGGTTTGAGTACAGTAGCAATTGCTACAGGTATTGGTTGGATATACGTGAATATTTTGTGGGAGATTTTATATTTGCGGCAGAAGAAAAGAATTCGTAAGTTGTAATGGAATAATGCAATGAAAATGGAATATATATAATTAGAAAAACAGGACTGCTTGGAAATATTTTTCGACGACAGTCCTGTTCTTGTATTTTAGTCTTATTATTCAGCTTTAGTTTTTACATACTTTTTACGAGTCAATGATTTCTCTAACACAGATTACTTGTTTGTCGTAATATTTCTAGCTACATGTACGCCACTGGCAGATGCATGTGACAGGGAATGCGTGATACCGCTTCCGTCACCGATAATGTAGAGTCCTTTGTACTTGGATTCCAGCTTTTCGTTTACCTCAACCTCCATGTTGTAGAACTTGACTTCCACACCATAGAGCAGGGTATCGTCATTGGCTGTGCCAGGAGCTACTTTATCCAGGGCGTAGATCATTTCGATAATGCCATCTAAGATTCGTTTTGGCAGCACCAGACTCAGATCACCAGGGGTAGCATTCAGTGTTGGGGTGATAAATGCTTCCTCGATGCGGTTAGGAGTAGAGCGTCGACCGCGAATCAGATCGCCGAATCTCTGTACGATAACGCCACCGCCCAGCATATTGCTCAAGCGGGCGATACTTTCCCCATATCCGTTGGAATCCTTAAATGGTTCAGAGAAATGTTTTGCAACCAGCAGAGCAAAGTTGGTGTTGTCCGTCTGTTTTGCAGGATCCTCATAACTGTGACCGTTTACAGTGATGATGCCATTGGTGTTTTCGTTTACCACGGCACCCTTTGGATTCATACAGAAGGTACGGACTTTATCGCCATATTTTTGGGTTCGATATACAATCTTGCTTTCATAGAGCTCATCAGTCAAGTGGGCAAAAACAGCAGCAGGAAGTTCCACGCGTACACCAATATCTACACGGTTGGACAGGGTAGGAATATCTAGTTCACGACAAACTGTTTCCATCCATTTGCTTCCGCTTCGGCCAACAGAGATGATACATTTTTTGCAATGGTATATGGTATCCTCACATGCTGATTCCTGTCCTGTATGTTTGCAGATGACCTCATATCCATCTTTTGCACAGGCTACAGTCTGAACCGGTGTGTCAAAATAGAAAGACACCTTGTCCCGAAGATGGGCGTACAGGTTTTCCAAAACCACATAGTTGATATCTGTTCCCAGATGGCGAACAGAAGCATCTAACAGATGCAGATCATGCTGAATACAGGCAGTTTTAAAACGTGTACCAGCAGTAGAGTACAGCTTGGTTCCCTCGCCGCCATAACGTAAGTTGATTTCGTCTACATAGCGCATCAGTTCCAAGGCCTGCTTTTTGCCAATGTATTCATATAAGGTTCCACCAAAATCATTGGTGATATTGTATTTGCCATCAGAAAAAGCACCAGCACCGCCAAAACCGCTCATGATAGAACAGCTTTTACAACCGATACAGCTTTTTATCTTTTCTCCGTCTATTGGACAATGTCGTTTGTTTAAGGCGTGTCCTGCCTCAAACACCGCAATTTTCAAATCAGCATTGCGCTGTGTCAATTCGTAGGCCGCAAAAATACCACCAGGGCCTGCACCGATAATAATTACATCGTAGTTCACTTCGTTTGTCTCCCTATAATAAAGAATCGTAGGACACATAAGATGTCCCCACCTATTCAGTATACATTATATTTGGATTTTATGACAGCAACAAGCAACAGATTTTGGCATTTTTAGTAAAAAACGACGTGACCACAGCCACGCCGTTTTGTTGGGAATCATTGCTTACTCAGATTTACAAATACCTGTATCAAAGGCTGGATTCAATGCGTAGAAGTTTTTGGAATCCAGTCTTTCCTGAACCATGCGCAGTGCTTCACCAAATCTCTGGAAATGGTTGATTTCACGCTGACGCAGGAATTTGATTGGCTCGCATACGTCTGGATCTTTTACCATGCGCAGGATATTGTCATAGGTTGTGCGGGCTTTCTGTTCTGGTACGACCTCGTAAAGACAACATTACAGGAAATACTTGAAAACACGCTATTTTGCGTTGGACAAGTTATTTCCTGCGGCGACCGTAAAAGAACAGATAATTAAATAATGAAGATAAAACAAACTATCCTACATAGTTCCAATGTTTTCGATTACTAAGACGTTCAGAAATGAGCGTCTATTTTTTACCTAATCGAAAGGAGAAAACAACTATTATGAAAAAGATCATGAAGCGATTGACCGCAAGCCTTTTGGCATTTGCGGTATTGATACCCACATTATTAAGTGGAACACCTGTACACGCTGCCACGACTAATGCAAAAGCTATCTTCGCAGGTCATACCACCGAGGAAGTTTTGGCTGCTGCTGAATCTGGTCTGGGTGTTCCCTATGTATATGGCGGCAGCACAACAAGCGGCTGGGACTGCTCTGGTTATGTTACATGGGTAGGAAGAAAATTAGGTGTGGACATGGGACGTACTACATCTAATATCGCCAGCTATTGCAGTTCGGCAGGAGCAACCGTTACCAGCGGAAGCAGCGATTCACAGTTCAACAGCGATTTCAACGCTGGCATTATCAAGCCTGGTGATGTTCTGATTTTCTTTAACAGTTCTGGGGAAACTGTCCATGCTGCTATCGTCGGTAAGAATCAGACCATCTACCATGCTTGGTATGAGGGTGTCGGTACTATCAATAACCGATTTGATAAAGTCTGGGATGTAAATGGCGGTCATGGAAAAGTGTATGCGACTTATACCATTTACCGAGGTGTCGAAGATAAAGGAAAAGCAACTATCCAGAAAGTATCATCGAACACTTCCGTCACAAAAGATAACGACTGTTATTCTCTGGCAGGTGCGACCTACGGTATCTATTCCAATAAGGATTGCAACAATCGTGTCGCTTCCCTTACTACCGACAAGAACGGGAACACTGACACAATAGAAATCAAAGCAGGTACTTATTATGTAAAAGAAATCGAAGCTCCGAAAGGATTCAAGCTGGATTCGACAGTTCATACTTTAACGGTAAAGGCTGGTGAAACCACTACTCTGAAAGTGTCAGATACACCAAAAGCAACGACTACTTTAATTGAGCTTTCTAAAATTGATATGGAAACATCCGACAGCACTCCACAGGGTACTGCTTCCTTAGAGGGTGCTGTTTTTATATGGAAATACTATGACGGATATTATACAAAAGATAATCTTCCATCAGAACCTACCCGTACTTGGGTGACACAGACCAAAGCGG
>JAFUPY010000065.1 GCA_017472565.1 Eubacterium sp. | reverse complement strand
TGCGTGAGTATCTTGACACGCATTGTTCGAACAAATTGTTGTAACGAGTTTTCTAACTTGTGTTTTTTTCAAAAGGTTTTATAAAAGAGAGACATCTCTGTAATTTTTTTCGTATCTTGATAATTTGATCAATGTGGAATCGCACCTGCATTGATCCTATAAAAACTGAATATTGAGACAATATATCCTAATCGTGAAACGATTAGTGATACAATAAACAAACAATAATTATTAAATTAAAAAATTAAAAGAAAGGATAATTCCTTTCCATATTCTAACAGTATAACAGTAAAGCAATAAAAGGAAGCCTAGTGCTTCGCTTGTAAAGTGGCAGGTGCTATCAAGGCACCTGCTTCTTCTTTTTTCTGATCCACAGGAAATGCCTTGTCAAAATTTGTCGGCAACTGCCGCGAAACAAAAAAGGATTGGCGTATCCTATAGAAAACAAATCTGATTTTTGCTACCATAAATTTCAATTACGGACAATCAGACAGCAAAGAAAAAGAAGCTCGAGGCATAGTTTTCTATGTCTCATTTTTTGGAGGAAGACAAGTTTATGATTAAATTATATATTTGCCCAGAATGTCAATGGCTCAGAGTTGTATCCCGCCGCGCAAAAGTGGAATGCTTTAAATGTGGCCGCCCGCAGATGGAACCGGTGAAGCTTACATACAGCCGCTACATGCGCATGAATCCAAAACAACGAGAAGACTACATCAAAAGTTGGATCTATATTTACGAGCGCACAAAAAAACAGAAAAATTTAAAACATTAGACACAAAAATATCACATTTGGAGGATACACTGAAACCACAAACATACAAGAACTGTAAATGGAGGTATTCCAAATGAACGATAATGAATTTAAAAATCCAAACATTAATGATACAGCCAGCAGCAACGATTCTGCCAACGAGCCGTCTTCTCTTTATTCTTATAATTATAGAGACAAGACCCAGTATACGGCTGCCCATCAGGGTGACTACTATGAAAAAAGAGATGCGGAAAAGCAGAGCCGTTCCTATTACAATCCGCAGGATGGCTCCGTATACCGCAGCCAGAGTACAACGGCTGAGATGCCGTCAAAAAGAAAGCCACCAAAGACAGGCAACTTTTGGAAAGGGTTGGTAAAATGCGTGATATTTGCCATTGTTTTCGGACTGGTTGCCGGCGGTGTGTTCCAGGGTGTGACCCACATTGGCGGCAAGAATGGCACAACCGGAAATTCCACCAACGCAACTATCAATAATAACGGAACCCTTGATCCAACCGCAGTCAGTACAGCGGTAACAGTGACAGATGTTTCGGATATTGTGGACAATGTTATGCCGGCCATTGTTGCCATTACCAGTATGAGCCAGGTGGAATATTACAACTGGTTCGGTCAGAGTCAGAGCTACGAAGGTGAGAGCGCAGGCTCTGGATTTATTGTGGCAGAAGACGACGCCAACCTGTATATCGTAACCAACAATCACGTGGTACAAAGTGCAACATCCCTGACCGTTTCCTTTGTGGATAATGAGACAGTGACCGCGGTGGTAAAAGGAACCGATCCAAGTTCCGACCTTGCAGTGGTGTCTGTGTCCAAGGCAGATATGCCAAGCGAAACCCTGGCAAACATCAAGATTGCCACATTGGGGGATTCAGACAGCCTTCGCGTTGGTGCGTCTGCAGTGGCCATCGGAAATGCCCTTGGCTATGGACAGTCTGTAACAACAGGTGTCATCAGCGCGCTGAACCGTGAAGTGACAACCACCGATTCCAGCACAGGCACATCCATCACCAACGAACTGATCCAGACAGATGCAGCCATCAACCCAGGCAACAGTGGTGGAGCACTGCTGAACATGAACGGGGAAGTCATCGGCATCAATTCTGTGAAATACTCTGACACATCCGTGGAAGGTATGGGCTACGCGATTCCAATCAACACTGCAGAACCAATCATCAACGAGTTGATCACCCGTGAAAAAGTATCTGAAGCAAAAAGCGCATACCTGGGAATCAGCGGCGTGGATGTAACATCCGAACTTTCTCAGACCTACAATATGCCAGAAGGTGTTTATATTGCGCAGGTGGCATCCGGAAGTGCAGCACAGAAAGCAGGTCTTCAGGTGGGGGATATCATTACCAAATTTGATGGAAAAACCATCCATTCCATGGAAACCTTAAAAGAACTTCTTACCTATTATGAAGCCGGTACAACCGTAGATATCGTTGTACAGTATGCAGACCGGGGCGGCTATGTGGAAGAAACCGTATCCGTCACATTGGGAAGCAAGGTCAACTAAGGGTTAAAAAAGAAATATGTATAGAGAAAACCTTCTATATTTATAATAGAAGTAATGATAAAAAGGATGGGTGAAATGCCTATCCTTTTTGCTTTCCCTCTGCTATGGTTGTATTTTATCCAGAACAATCTTCCGTCGTTGCCTTCATATACAATGCGATCATCTTGTGATAAAATATGACCGAAAATCAGAAGAGTACCCCGCTTTTTATGGGGAGAAAGGAAGTAATCCTGCATTTTTTTCTAATGTATGCAGGATTATGGGTGATTTTATGAGTGACGTTAGAAAAACCAAAATCGTCTGTACATTAGGTCCCGCCACTGACCGGGATGATGTGCTGAAACAGTTAATGCTAGAAGGCATGAATGTAGCCAGATTTAATTTTTCTCATGGAACCCATGAGGAACAAAAAGCAAGATTGGAAAAGGTGGTTGCCCTTCGCGAAGAATTAAATCTTCCCATTGCAACCCTTTTAGATACCAAGGGACCGGAAATTCGCATCCGCACCTTAGAAGGCGGAAAAGCAGAACTGGTGGAAGGGCAGACATTGATACTGACCACAGAAGATATCGTAGGAAACGCAGAGCGAGTTTCCATCACCTACAAGAATTTATACAAAGACGTTATAGTAGGCAGCAAGATTCTCATAGATGACGGCTTGATCGAGATGGAAGTCATTGCCATCAAAGACACAGACATTGTGTGTGTGGTTCACAATGGCGGATCGATTTCCAACAGAAAGGGCATCAATGTGCCGAACGTGGATTTGTCCATGCCATATATCAGCGAGACCGACTACAAGGATATTGTATTTGGTGTAAAAAATGGATTTGATTTCATCGCCGCTTCTTTTGTCAGAACTGCCCAGGACGTTCTTGCGATCCGAAAAATATTGGAAGAGCAGGGCTGTCCGACCATCGGCATCATCGCAAAGATTGAAAATAAACAGGGTGTGAAGAATATCGATGAAATCATCAAAGTATCAGACGGCATCATGGTAGCCCGCGGTGACATGGGTGTGGAGATCCCATTTGAAGAAGTGCCTGCCATTCAGAAAATGATTATTCAGAAGGTGTATCAGGCTGGGAAATGGGTCATTACGGCCACACAGATGCTGGATTCCATGATGAAAAATCCCCGCCCGACCAGAGCGGAGGCTGCTGATGTAGCCAATGCGGTATACGATGGTACCAGTGCGGTAATGCTTTCTGGAGAAACCGCAGCAGGCTTGTATCCGGTGGAAGCGCTGCAGGCCATGGTAAGGATTGCTATTTCCACAGAGGCAGATATCAATTATGCCAACCGTATGAAAAAACGCGGTTTGATGGTCAATCCAGATATTACCAGCGCCATTGCCCACGCCACCTGTACTACAGCCATAGAACTGAATGCAGCAGCAATCATTACGGTATCTCATTCCGGCAGAACGGCCCGCATGGTATCCAAGTATCGTCCTGGTGTGCCAATCATCGGTTGCTCCGTCAACCCACATGTGTGCCGCCAGCTCAACTTGTCCTGGGGGGTAACACCTGTTTTGGTGGAAATGCAGGAAACCTCAGATGAATTGTTTGAACATGCAGTGGCCAGAGCGGAAAGCGTAGGGATGGTGCAGTCAGGAGAACTGGTGGTTCTTACCGCAGGCGTTCCTCTGGGGGTATCGGGAACAACCAATCTGATCAAGGTTCAGGTAGCAGGTCATGTCATTGCTACCGGCAGAGGCTTGCTTCCATTAAAAACATCTGGTAACCTTTGCGTGGTGGAAACTCCGGAGCAGCTTCGCGAACGATTCAATCCGGGAGATATCATAGTGACAAAAGACACCAACAATGACATGATGCCGGAGATTCGTAAGGCAGCAGGACTGATTGTAGAGGCCAGCGGCAAAAACTCCCACGCAGCGATTGTCGGGCTGAGCCTGGATCTGCCAGTAATTATGGGAGCACAAAATGCAACCCAGATTCTAAAAACAGGAGCATTCGTCACATTGGACGGAGAACGCGGAACGGTAAGCTGCAACACTTGCGAACGTGATTAATATCCCAACATTTCCTATGAAACAGCATATAGGACATATTCCAAAGGAAATCTGAAAGAATATGTCCTATTTTTTTGCCAGAAAATATAAAAAACCCTGTTGACAACAAACTTTGGAAATGATATTATTATCAAGCTGACGCGCATCACAGCGATGTAGTGTGCTCAGAAAAAAGTTTTAAAAAGTTGTTGACAAAGCAAAATCACGGTGATAAGATGTGAAAGTTGCTGAGCAACAGCAACAGAACCTTGATAACTGAACAGTGAAATATCCTTGAAAGATTCTAAGAGAATAATTCAAAGAACAGGCATAGAAATATGCAACCTTAAAACAGTAAAACGTTTTAGAATTAGCCAAGCTA
>JAFUPY010000064.1 GCA_017472565.1 Eubacterium sp. | reverse complement strand
GGAATTTAAAGAAATGCTGGAACGCCGCACCGGTTTGGAAGTAGTTTTGTGGGACGAACGACTGACAACGGTAGCAGCAGACAGAGCAATGACAGAAGGCGGCATCCGTGGCGAAGACAGAAAAAATTATGTCGATAAGCTTGCTGCTGTTTTTATTTTGCAGGGATATTTGGATTTCCTGCGCAATCAGGCCGAACAATAGAATAAAAAGAGGAAACATATGGAAACAATTAAGTTAACAGCTCCTGACACAGGAGAAGAAATCGAATTTTACGTATTAGAACAGACATGCATCAATGGCATGAACTACATTCTGGCAACAGAAGAAGAGGAAGAAGACGGTGACGCTTATATTTTAAAAGAAGTCAGCGCAGAAAATGAGGATGTAATCTACGAGTTTGTAGATGATGAAATAGAGTTTGACGCCATCGCCCGTGTATTTGCTGAAATGATGGATGAGGACGTTGAACTCGAAAGATAATAATTCCAATTGGAGGTATATTTTTGAGCGAAATGAAAAGTAAATTACGGATTATCCCATTAGGCGGTTTAGAGTCTATTGGGATGAATATTACTGCCTTCGAATATGAAGACAGTATTATTGTCGTGGATTGCGGTCTTGCATTCCCAGAGGACGAAATGCTTGGAATCGACCTGGTAATCCCTGACATTACCTACTTGCAGGAGAATCTTGATCGAGTAAAAGGATTCTTCATTACCCATGGTCACGAGGATCATATCGGCGCGCTGCCATATGTACTGCGTGAGATCAATGTTCCTATTTATTCTACAAAGTTAACGAACGGCATTATTGAACACAAGTTAAAAGAGCATAACATGCTCCAGAAAGTAAAACGTAAAGTAGTAAGCTACGGACAGCACATCAACCTTGGATGCTTCCGTGTAGAGTTTATCCGAACCAACCACAGTATCCAGGATGCAGCCGCCCTGGCCATCTATTCCGGTGCGGGAACTGTTGTGCATACGGGAGACTTTAAGGTGGATTACACACCTGTTTATGGTGATGCTATCGATTTACAGCGTTTTGGCGAAATCGGCAAAAAGGGAGTTCTGGCACTGATGTGCGACAGTACCAATGCAGAACGTCCGGGATTTACCAATTCGGAGAAAAAGGTTGGTAAGACATTAGAGTCTATTTTTTCCGATCATAAAAACAATCGAATCATTGTAGCTACTTTTGCGTCAAACGTAGACCGTGTACAGCAGATCATCAACACGGCTTACCAGAATGGCAGAAAAGTAGTTGTGGAAGGCCGAAGCATGGTCAATATCATTACCACCGCTTCCGAGCTTGGATATTTACAGATTCCGGACAACACCCTGATCGATATTGAACAGTTGAAAAATTATCCGGATGAGCAGACCGTTTTGATCACTACAGGCAGCCAGGGTGAGTCCATGGCAGCCCTGTCCCGAATGGCAAGCGGTATGCATAAAAAGATCAAGATTCAGCCAAATGACCTGATTGTGTTCAGTTCTAACCCGATTCCGGGTAATGAAAAGGCAGTTTCCAAGGTCATTAACGATCTGTACGCAAAAGGTGCAGAAGTTATTTTCCACGATGCCCATGTTTCCGGACATGCCTGTCAGGAAGAAATCAAGCTGATCTATTCTCTGGTTCGCCCAAAATACACCATTCCGGTGCACGGTGAGTTCAAACATCGTATTGCCCAGGCTCGTATCGCAGAAGAACTGGGGTATGATAAAGAACATATTTTATTGATTAACTCCGGTGATGTGTTAGAACTGGATGAAGCTGGCGCAGAGGTTGTTGGCAAAGTACCAGCAGGCGATGTGTACGTTGACGGTCTTGGTATCGGTGATGTTGGTAATATCGTTATGCGAGACAGACAGCATCTGGCAGAAGACGGTATCATTATCGTTGTGCTTACCATGGAAGCAGGTTCCGGTCAGATTCTTGCAGGACCGGATATCGTATCCCGCGGTTTTGTTTATGTTCGTGGTTCTGAAAGTCTTATGGATGAGGCACAGCAGGTTCTGAACGAGACCGTATTTGATATGGCAGCAGAAGGGGTTACTGACTGGGGCAAGATCAAGAACCAGATCAAGGATGCCCTTGGCGATTACGTTTGGAAGAAGACCAAGAGAAAACCAATGATCATGCCAATTATCATGGAAGTATAAGACATAAGAGAAACCTGATATCCATGCCGTAAGGTGGGAAGAATAGGAGAAGTTCATGATTGTAGATGAACGATTTGTCACATATATCAATTCTCTTGATACCGGAAACACTCCATTTTTAGAGGATTTGGAAAAAGAGGCCATAGACACCTATGTTCCAATCATCCGCAAGGAAATGCAGACCTTTTTAAAATGGATGCTGGCGGTCAAACGACCAATGC
>JAFUPY010000063.1 GCA_017472565.1 Eubacterium sp. | reverse complement strand
GTCTTGGATTGGCAATTACGAAAAATGCGGTTGTTATGCATCGCGGTGCAATCAAGATTCACAGTGAAGAAGGAGAAGGAACCACATTTATTGTGCGAATTCCTTTGAATTATATTGAGAGTTAGAGGAACTATGAGAAAAATTTTATTTGTCATAAAGATAGCTTTGGTGACAGTGTTGGCAGCAGGCCTGCTTTTAGGAACAGGCTGCCAGCAAAAACCGGATCCAAATGCATTTCTTGTTTATTATATCAATGATGACAGGACTGGTCTGGTGCCAACCGAATATGAACTTCAGGCAACGGATATCGATGCACAGATTGATGAAATCTTAAGTGTACTGGCAACAGATACTGGATATGTGGACTTTGTGCAGACGATTCCGTCCAATGTGGAATTGATACGGTATCAGTTGTCCAATGGCTTTTTAAAACTGTATTTTAGTGCATCTTATTCGGAAATGGATGAGGTGAACGAAGTATTGTGCAGAGCTGGTGTGGTACAGACGCTGATACAGTTAAAAGAGATCACCAACGTTGCTTTTTATGTCGATGGTGATGCACTGACTGTTGCCAATGGAGAGACCGTAGGCGTGATGAATGCAGACAGCTTTATCGATAATCCAGGGGAAGATATGCAGTATATTCAGGAGAGGGAACTGACTCTTTATTTTGCATCTGCTGATGGAAAAGGGCTTGTGAAGGAAGTACAGAGGGTTCACTATAACAGTAATATGCCGGTAGAAAAAAAGGTTATTGAGCAGTTACTTAAGTCACCGAGTACAGAGGGAGCACAGTTGGCGATTCCTGCTGAGACTAAGCTGATCAATATATCGGTTTTGGATAGCATTTGTGTTGTCAATTTTGATGATGGATTTTTTACACATAACTACGACATTGCGGAAGAAGTTGTTATTTATTCGATTGTAAATTCGCTGACAGAGCTTGATACCATCAAAACGGTACAGATTTCTGTAAATGGTGAGACCAATCGAGTATATCGAGAAAAGTTATCCCTGGCTGACCAGTACACAAGAGATTTGAGTCTGGTTACCGAGGAAAATGCGCAGGTAGAAGTAGTTGACGAGGCGACTCCACAGGGAGGCGTGTTGACTAATAGAATGGAATAGAATTAATACATTACAAACCGTGGCCAGAGGTGTGATACTTCTGGCCATATTTTGTCTTTTTTTGCTTCGTTTGGCTGGTCAACAGCATGGATTCGAAGCTATCAGACAGATTCCAGAGGGACAGTTGGTAACGGTATCTGGAATGATTTATAAAAAAGAGTTAAAAGGAGAAGATGGACTATACTATTTAAAAAATGTGGAACTATGTGAGGAAAAGGCAGATATTTCTATTGATGACTGCAGGATTCTTTTGCGTACCAATTCCGGCGAGTATCGGGTTGGACAGGTCATAGAGGCAAGGTGTAACATGCGTTGGATGGATGAAGCATCCAATGCAGGAGGTTTTGACGAACAGGCGTATTATCACAGTCTTGGCATCGATACCTTATTGTATTGCGACCAGCGACCGATTGTGACAAAACAAAAGAAAAAATGTCAGATACGAAATGGGCTGTCTGCACTTCGGGAAAAGATGCGAGGGGTGTATACAGAACACTTAAATGAAAAAGATGCAGGGATATTGGCATCCATGGTACTGGGGGATAAAAGTCTGATGGAAGATGAGTTAAAGCAGCTTTACAGTTCTGCGGGCATTTCCCATATTTTAGCGGTGTCTGGTCTGCATGTGTCAATCATAGGCATGACGCTGTTTCAGCTTTTGCGAAAGCGGGGGCTGAAATATCTGCCCTGCTGTTTGGTATCGGGGATCGTGTTGCTTTTGTTTTGTGTTATGAGTGGGCTGTCTGTGTCAGCTCTGAGAGCGGGGATCATGTTTCTGATTTTTCTTGGAGCACAGCTCTTAGGCAGGAAGTACAATTCCCTACGGGCTTTGGCTGTGGCTGCAGTGATAACCCTGCTTGCGAATCCGAGTTTCATGTATAATGCGGGATTTTTGCTTTCCTATTTTGCAGTGTTTGGAGCCGTGGCGGTGGCACCAGTGTTAACTGCAATAAAGAGAGCAGAGGAAAAGGCGCTATCGAAAAATAAAGGCAAGATACATAGCTGGATCAGGGGAAACCTTAACAGCATGATTTTGAGCAGTTCTATCATGTTGACCACCCTGCCTTTAAATGCCTATTTTTTCTATGAGATTCCTATGTACGGAATTTTAGCCAATCTGGTTGTGATCCCTTTGGCTGGAATATTAATGGGATTTGGTTTGTTAGGAGGGCTTTTGGGAGCGATTCCTTTTGCCTGGATTGTCTTTATTCCATGTCACTTGATCCTGCGATTGTATGAGGCTATTTGTCAGGGGCTGCAATGGCTGCCCCTGGATGTATGGATTACGGGTCGACCACCAGTCTGGCTAATGATGCTCTACTATAGCATTCTGGTTTTTCTGGTGTGGGCATTTTATTACAAGGATGAGATGCGGCGATATATGATAAAAAAGATACTTGTACTGGTGATTTCTGTGAGCATGATGGCTATAATGTTTGTCCAACCACCGGCAAGACAAATGCAAATCAGCTTTTTAGATGTGGGTCAGGGAGATGGCATCTATATTAACGGCGGCGATGGTAAACAATATTTTGTGGATGGAGGCAGCACCAGTGAAACAGAACTTGGCAGATATACCATTTTGCCGTTTTTGAAATATCATCGGGTGCGACAGATTGACGTTTGGTTCGTGTCCCATGCAGACACAGACCATATCAGCGGTTTACTGGAGGTGTTGGAAAAAGGGTATGCCATAGAAACCATCCTAATATCAGAACTTGCACCAGAGGATGATAATCTTCTGGCATTGAAGGCAGCAGCAAAAGAGGCAGGAACTCAAGTGATTACCGTGGCAAATGGTACATTCCTGGCGGGAGAGGGCTATCGGATTATTTGTTATACGCCAGAGACCTTGGATATGGAGAATCGGAATCAGGCCTCTTTGGTGAATTTGCTGGAATATGAAAAGCAGAAGAAGCATGTAGGTCTCCTTTTTCGCAGGAATACAGAGCAATCAAAAGAAGTGTTTCGCGTGTTGTTGACTGGAGATATTGGGGCAGAGCAGGAGACATGGCTGTTGGAACAAGAAGGGATTGGTGAAGTGGATGTCTTAAAGGCAGCCCACCATGGTTCTAAATATTCCAACAGCCAGGCTTTTTTACAAGCACTCAGACCAGAGCTAACCATTATTTCCTGCAGCAAAAACAATCTGTATGGGCATCCCCACGAAGAAACCCTGGAACGTATTAAAAATGTTGGTAGCGATATTTTACTGACGATGGAGGCTGGCGAAATAACACTTAAACAGTGAACATAGTAGAAATCAATCCTTGCGAATATGTTTTCTTGTCAACAAACAGATGGATATGCTAAAATGACCCTATGTTAAAGTTAAAAGAAGATCTAAAAAATGGTGTTTTTCGCAGAGCCTATCTGCTCCATGGCGAGGAAGCCTATTTAAGAAAAATGTATAAAGACCGTCTGCTGCAGACGCTGGCCGACCCAGAGGATACGATGAATGTTTCCCGATACGAAGGAAAGGGTATCAATCCGAAGGAAATCATCGATCTGGCAGAGACCATGCCGTTTTTTGCAGAACGACGGGTGATTCTCATAGAGAACAGTGGATTTTTCAAAACCTCCACGGAAGAACTGGCAAGCTACCTTCCAAGTGTTCCTGAGTCTTGCAGTATTATCTTCGTGGAAGATGAGATTGACAAGCGCGGCAAGATGTTCAAGGTTGTAAAGGAGATTGGTGGTGTTGCGGAGTTTCGTATCCAGCAGGATGAGGTTCTGGCAAAATGGATTTTGCAGACGCTGCGCAAGGAGGGCAAAAAGATTTCCGGCAACAATCTGCAGTTTTTCATGTCCAGAACAGGAACTTCCATGGAAACTATTGAGAAGGAACTGGAAAAACTGGTTTGTTATACCCATGGCAGAGAAGTCATCGAAGCAGAAGATATTGATGCAGTGTGCTGTGGACAGACTGTGAATCAGATTTTTAAAATGGTGGAAGCCATTGCAAGAAAGCAGCAGAAGCAGGCGTTGGAGCTTTATTATGACCTGTTGGCATTGAAGGAGCCTCCAATGCGTATTTTATTTTTAATTGTAAAGCAGTTCCAGACATTGATGCAGGTAAAAGCCTTGGCAAGCAAGGGATATGATAACAAGACCATTGCATCCAAGGCAGGTGTTCCGGAATTTACCATTCGCAAAAACTTGGAACAGGCCAAGGGATTTTCCACCCAGCAGCTGCTTCGGGCTGTAGAGCGGGGAACACAGGCGGAAGAAGATATCAAGACTGGCAAGATGACAGACCAGTTGGCGGTAGAGTTGTTATTAATACAGTGTAGTTCATAAAATAGTACAAGCCCAGTAGAAATAAAACTACTGGGCTGTTTTATATGTCTTAGAAAATGAGAAAGGAACTTGACTGACGGGATCAAGTTCCTTTTGTTTTCGTTAGTATTAACTTCAATTATGCAAGTGTGTTAACTAATTTAGCTAAACGAGCCACTTTTCTAGAAGCGTTGTTTTTATGATAAACACCTTTAGTTTCAGCTTTACCGATTTCGGATGTTGCTGCTGCTAAAGCTGCCTGAGCTGC
>JAFUPY010000062.1 GCA_017472565.1 Eubacterium sp. | reverse complement strand
CTTTTTCAGACCGGTCAAAGTAAAGATCGATAATGCCTTTATCATCCATAAAACTACCTCCTGTCTTTGTTTAATGTCTTTCACTTATCTACTAAACAAAAACGTCTCTATATTGCATGAATTTTGAAAAATTTCTAAAATATATTAAATGGCATAACATATATTACTACAAATCTTTACTGGTGGCAATTACAATACGCAGAAGCGCAGTTTCTTAACCCGAAACTGCGCTTCCGATTGTGTGGCGATTAAAAGACTCTTATTCTGGATATGGAACTTCCGTACCGTCTATTGCGCTGATCGCCAGAACTCTTCTGAGCGGCACACCAAAGATTGCTTCTCCTGGAATAAAGTCTGTTCCAGCTTCATCCGCTGCATATTTTATTTCGGCATTCAAAATAAGTGCGGGAACAAACTGCATCTTGCCGGCATGGTTGGGATGCTGGGTCAACAGCAAACCGTATTTCAGCTCACAGATATTTACTTTACACCAGATGTTTGCCGACTGTGCCTCCTCTGTAGTTTCAAATAGACTGCCTGACATTCCCAAATCAGAATAACTTTGTTTTTCGAGCAAGTCCTGTGCAGCTGTCATAATTTCATCTATTCCCATTGCGCTACTGCCATCTGTAAAGGAATGAAAGTCGTATATGTTTTCTATGGTGAAATTAAGCAGTTCTCCACCAGGGGCAAAATTCATGTAGTTTGCCTGACTGCCCCAGGAAGCAGAATTATTCCAGGACATTGTTGGCTGGCCAAGATAAGATGGTACGAAATCGACACGGATGTCATATTCCATAACAGGTGATTCTTCCGTGCCGACATTCTGCTCATTCAGGGTGCATCCTTCAATTACCCAATCACCCAGACCTATTTGGGCAAGAATATCTTCTGCCTTAGACTGGATTTCCTGCAGAAGTGCCTCATCAGGCTTTTTCGTACGACAAAGAAGGGCACGATAGTGATCCTCCTCAATTCTGCTCGGACCTGCACCTGTATAGAGATAGACAGAATACTGTTTTCCGTTGGAACTGATCCGGTACGGGAGACCACTGTACTCACAATCGGTCAGATAACCTTTTCCGTAAAGCCCATCATTTCTGAAAACCCAGTCATACTGCGCATCGTTCTTCTCGATTGGTGCATTACTAAGCTTTTCTGTGTATTCATCGATAAACCTCTGAACAAGTTCCACTTCCTGAGCGATATAGTTATCGTTAGGGCGGTCTCTGTACGGATACAGCCATGTCATTTTCTCAATATTGGCATATTCCTGCCAGATGTCCAGTTTCTTTTGTAATTCCGCGTTGGAATAATCCTCTTCGAAAGCATCCTCAGGTTCATAAAAACAAGCGCCATCAAACAGTACATTTGCAATGCGACTTGCTTCTTCATCAGAGATTTTATGTACTGCTACATCCACCACCGGGAGTTTCTCCGTGGAGATGTCTGCTGCAATATTCCAGGTAAATTCAACAGTACCATCCGTGCTCTTAAATACGCCATTCTTTTCATAGAAGGTTTCACAAGATTGTTTCTGGGATACTGCAGGTATTGTCGTACCTGTGGTTTGCGTTGTCTGTGAAGCTTCGGAATCTATTTCAGAACAAGCAGACAACGAAAACAGATATAACAGCAACGTTGCAACAGTCAGGAGTCTTCTGTTTTTTATCATGTATTTTTCCTCCGTTATCCATTCGCCAACAGCGGGATCATGATTTCTTTCACTTCAGAGTCACTTCCCTGTTGGACCTTAAAACAGCAATAAGGCACGCAGGAATCTTCTTTTGTTTTTGCATAGGCGATTCTGGCAGAAAGTATATTTATGTTTGCACCGCTGTCGAATCCCATATTTCTAAAATACTTTCCGGATTCCAATG
>JAFUPY010000061.1 GCA_017472565.1 Eubacterium sp. | reverse complement strand
TCCTAATCAAGTCCTATGCTTTCACAGTTTCCTTGATTGTTACTAAAGATTTCTTAGGTCCTGGTACAGCACCTTTGATTAAAAGTAAATTGTTTTCAGCATCAACACGAACTACTTCTAAGTTCTGAACAGTAACTTTTACGCTACCCATGTGACCTGGCATTCCTTTTCCTTTGAATACCTTACTTGGGCTGGAGCAAGCACCGTTTGAACCCTGATGACGATGGAATTTGGAACCGTGTGTCATAGGTCCTCTGTGCTGACCAAATCTCTTAATCGCGCCCTGGAAACCTTTACCTTTGGAAATTGCAGTTGCGTCTACTTTGTCGCCGTTTGCAAAGATATCAGCTGTGATTGCATCACCTAAGTTGTAATCAGCTGCGTTTTCGAATTTGAATTCGCGAACATATCTCTTGCCTGTAACACCAGCTTTGTCAAAGTGACCTTTTTCTGCTTTGTTTACACCGTGTCTGTGTCTGATTTCTTTCTTGCCTGTTGCATCTTTGCTAACTTCTTTTTCTTTCTTGTCAACAAAGCCAACCTGAACAGCACTGTAACCATCGTTTTCTACTGTTTTAACCTGTGTAACGTAGCATGGTCCAGCCTGTAATACAGTAACCGGAATTAAAACTCCGTCTGCGTCGAAAATCTGAGTCATTCCGACTTTTGTCGCTAAAATAGCTTTCTTCATTCTTATTACCTCCTGTTATATCTACAGCGGAACGCTTTCGCGTTCATCCTAGAACAGTGATATATAAGTGGAACACTATGAATTCTCTCGAATATGTTGATTCCTAAGAATGTGTTGCTTCTATATATAACCCTTCAGGATTTTACCAAACTTGATGTGTGAGCTTTACCTTATTATAAGGAAGGTTTCACAGACCTCTTCAGCTTATTTCATTTTGATGTCAATATAAACACCAGCTGGCATTTCTAATCTGCTCAGAGCATCAACTGTTTTCTGTGTTGGTGCAATGATGTCGATCAGTCTCTTATGAGTTCTCTGTTCGAACTGTTCTCTGGAATCTTTGTATTTGTGAACAGCTCTTAAGATTGTAACAACTTCCTTCTTTGTTGGAAGTGGTACTGGACCGCTCACCTGTGATCCGTTTTTCTTTACAGTTTCGATGATTTTTTTCGCAGATGCATCAACTAATACGTGATCATATGCTTTCAATGTGATTCTCATTTTCTGACTTGCCATAAAAAAAGTCGCCTCCTTTTCGCACTTAATTATCTTAGTACGACAAGCGGTGACTGTACACTCTCCCGTGTGTATCCTAAGGATTCTCACACGTCGTTTCTACATTTCGTAGACGGTATTCTCGAAGTACAGTGACTTGTCGTCAGTTTCCTAACTTGACATTCGCTCCACGGAAAACCTATCAATTCCTGATAGCAACCTCGCGCTTCACAGCTATCATGCCACAGCAAGAACAAGTATAATAGAAATGGAGATGGAATGCAAGAACTTTTTTTGCGAAATGCAAAAATAAAATTGTATTTTTTTTAGTACAATCCATGCATAAAAGGGATGCCCCTGAACCAAGGGCATCGCGTGAATCTGCACAAGGCTGTGTGGGTCTATACACGAAAAGTTCTCTGTCAGATACATCTTACAAACAAACATGCTCAAACCAACCCATTTCCCAACGCTTGTCAGGTCTATAGGTAAAAACGCTCTCCCCAGATACACAGATTCTTGTTTTTGTGTATCTCATGCTCACCTATTTGTCTATAGACCTAAATCAATGACATTTTTCGCTATCAGTCCTCTCTTTTTCAGCAAAAATGTATCTAGAGGAATAATTTTCTTCTATAGGCCCGACCCGATAGGTTAATAAAGGTTAATCTCTCAAGTCTTGAAGAAGGGCAACAACTAATCCTATTCATTTATATCTGCAAATGGTATAATAAATACAGTTATTAGTTATAGTATCGACGTTCATAAATCACCATCAAAACAGGGAGATTGCCTATGATTACTTTATTTAATAGGAAAGAACTATGTACCACTTTTGATTTGGAGCGCCAGGCTTTAATTCGAGACATCCTGGCAGCAAATAAGATTGATTATAAACTTAAGTTGGCAAATCCTGGCAGGTCACATACCCGCGGACACGCGCACAGCACGATCGGCATGAATCTAAATCGTGCCAACCAATACACCATCTATGTAAAAAAAGATGACTTTGAGAAAGCAAAGTACCTTATCAATAGATAGAAAATAATCATGGAAATGTTTGGATAGATATAGTATAGTAGTTTTGCAATAATTTTAAACACTACACTTTTATATATAGGAAGGAACTCGTTTTATGTGGATCGCAGATCAGTGGAAAGAATATGAAGTTATCGATTGTTCAGAGGGAGAAAAGTTAGAGCGCTGGGGCAAGTACATCCTGCTTCGTCCAGACCCACAAGTTATCTGGGACACCCCTAAGAATCATCCAAAGTGGAAACAGCTTAACGCGCACTATCACCGCAGTAAAAAGGGCGGCGGCGAATGGGAATTTTTTGACTTACCAGAACAGTGGGCGCTTCATTATAAGAACTTAACGTTCCAACTGAAACCTTTTAGTTTTAAACATACAGGTCTTTTCCCAGAACAGGCTGTCAACTGGGATTGGTTTTCTAACAAGATTAAAAACGCAGGTCGCCCTATCAAGGTCTTGAACCTGTTCGCCTATACTGGTGGCGCAACCTTGGCCGCTGCTGCTGCCGGCGCAAATGTAACACACGTGGATGCATCCAAAGGCATGGTTGCCTGGGCCAAGGAAAATGCAGTTGCTTCCGGGCTTGGCGATGCGCCAATCCGCTGGTTGGTGGATGACTGTGTAAAGTTCGTGGAACGAGAAATTCGCCGCGGCAACAAATACGATGCCATCATTATGGA
Organism: Eubacterium sp.; assembly: GCA_017472565.1. GTDB lineage: Bacteria > Bacillota > Clostridia > Lachnospirales > Lachnospiraceae > Brotonthovivens. The sequence goes on along the minus strand of JAFUPY010000061.1, from coordinate 13,466 downwards.
TCCTCCATCTTACGGCAGAGGTCCTAAGGGCGAAATCTGGAAAATCGAGGAATGTGTCTATGACCTGGTGAAACTTTGTACCCAGATCTTATCAGACAATCCGCTGTTCTTCCTGATCAACTCCTACACGACCGGGCTTCAGCCAGCAGTGCTTGCCTATATGCTTGGTACGGTGATGAAGAAATATAACGGCACCGTAGATGCCCAGGAAATCGGATTGCCAGTATCCTCCAACGGATTGGCACTTCCATGTGGTGCATCCGGAAGATGGGAAAGTAAGTAATGAACTATCGCATAACACAAAAAAGGACTTTGAAGGGGATGTCACAAAACATTCCTCTCAAAGTCCTTTTATTATAGAAGAAACACCTTTATCCGTAATACCATATCTAAATCATCTATTCCTTATTACTATTTTTTATTAGAAAAGCGATTACCATTAAAAGAATACCAATAACAACAAATAGACTTCCATATAATGGAATGCCAACTCCACCATTTTCAACTATCACTCCTCCAACAGCATAGAGAGCTTTTGTCATTGCCATGGAACAGATGCCGATTACGCCCGACACAAAAAATCCAACGCCTATCATTACATACACCATTTGTTTTTCCTTGAAATCTTTTGGACTCCATTTTGTTATTGCCAACACGCTCAATAAAATTCCTGCCGCAATACAAACAATCTCAATCACTTCCAGCAAACTGCCCTTCATCTGTATTTGTCCGTTATTGGTAACAATGTCTATGACAGCGATTACTCTCATTACCGAACTTGCAATCGCACCCGAAACCAAAATTCCTGTTCCCAGAATTGCGTTTTTCAATCTTGCACCTCCTCACACACATCAAACCAGTGTCTGCATCCCACATATCAAATACAACCCCAATAGTTATTCAGAGCTTCTTTTACCACAGTCAATCGTCTGCGGCTTGTTGCAACCTTCGTTCCATCGGTCAGATAGATCACATTCCCTGCAATGCGTTTGATATGTTTTAGATTCACCACAATGCCCCGGTCTGCCATGACGAACATGGGACTGTTGATGGTCTCTAAGATGTTTTCTAACGAGTCTCTTTCCCGCAATCGTTCTTCAATGGTGACGTATTCCGCATACTTGGCACCTTTTTCTTTTACGATGCAGATGATATCGCTATGTAAGACTTTCTTTCGGTCGTCTGCCGTGCCTAAGATCAGATAGTCCTTGTGCTCTTTTTCCACCTTATCGAGCAGTTCGTTTATGATGGTTGGCAGGCGTTTTGTTACATCGGACTTCATGACATATTGGTACGCTGCAACGATGTAACTTTCTGCTGCGTACTCTGCATAGGAGGTCAGATAGATCAGATGGGCAGAGGGACACTTTTCTTTCAGGCGTCTGCCAAGTTCGATACCGTTCACCTCCGGCATTTCGATATCGCTGATTACGATATCAAAGCGGACGTTGGCTTCCATATCCACCAGCAAGTCTTTGGCCGACGTATAGGTTTTGATGCAGATATCGTTCCGTTGGTTACAGGTTGTCCGAACCAGAGTTTCTACCATATCCAATATTATTTTTTCGTCATCTAAAATAGATATATTTATCATGAAGTTACTCCCATGAAATGCTTGCTATTTTCCATGCAGGCTTCTTTTCTTTCATTTACGCTTCCTGGATGCGGTCTTTTTTGGCGCGCGCCAGTATCCATACATTTATCAATATGGTCACCAAAACAAGCACTGCTGCCGCCCCACGAATCGCAGGCACAGTATCCATCAGCGCAGACCAGTCGCCAACCATCACCCGGTGTTTGATTTCTGTCAATTGCAAGAGCAGTGCGATGGCACAGAGACTGAAACTGATGACTGACAGGCGATGGGGATTTCTCTTTTTTCGATTAATGCCAACCACTGGAACGATCCACGCTGCCAACCCAACTATGACACTTCCTAAATTACAAAAAATAGTTACATCCATACCGGTAACATCCCTTCTAAAAAACTTTTTTCACAACACACATCTTTGTATCATTAAAAAATACCACTGTCCGGACTTTTCCAAATCGACACTGCGTGCCCACCACCATTAAAGCGCAATACAACTATGGTGATCAGCACCAGTATCACAATGAGGGCAATCCATTCTTTTCTTCCACGACCACTCTCTTTTTCCGTACCCTTTTCTACCGTCCGAAGGGAAGTGGTTCCGGAGAAGAAACGAAGAGCCCAAAACTTGCATGAAGTCTGACCGCCAAGGCCGCTATCACGATGATCGCTATGGCTATAATCAGTATTCCTATTTTCTTTTTCATCTGCCGTATCCTCCTGACTGTCAAATAGCATGATCTGCACCGTAAAGGTATCATCCTGGCCTTTTACCAGAAGGGTTCCACCCGCACGATCAACGATATTTTTGATATTTTTAAATCCATATCCATGGATGTCCTTTTCTTTTTTCGTAGAAACAGGAATGCCGTCCACCAACATCGGCTGTTCTGCTACAGTATTGCTCACATTGATATATACCATTTCGTTCTTACGCTCAATGGTGGTTCGAATCCGGCGAGGGCTATCCACAATCTTTTGGCAAGCCTCTATGGCATTGTCTAACAAATTCCCGAATAAAGATACCAGTGCATCTTCTCGCAGCCCCATTCGCACCGTACCAGTAGAAACAATCTCAAAATCAATTCCGTACCCTTTAGCTTCCTGCTTCTTTTGTTCTAAAATCAGGTCCAGTATCTTGCAACCTGTCCACTTGGTTCTCGGTGTCATCAAGTCGCTGCTTGTGATTTTTTGCAGATATTTCTCCACACCTTCTGTGTCTTTGTTTTTGGCCAGCTCCTGCAGTACAAGAAAATGGTTTCGCACATCGTGAACCATGCCCTGATTCTTCTCTGTGACTTGCTGCACCTCGTAGAACTGTTTCTTTTGCATGTCGTTTTGAATCTTAAAAATATCACTTTCCCGCTGGGCAGTTTTCGTTTTTAAGAACAGGATGAATACCCCATAGACGATGGCTAAAATGGCAAGAGCCGACACTGCCAGCAAATACCAGCGTACTTCCTGATGGGATTGTGCCAGCATAACGTCTACGGACAGTTCGAACACATACTGATAAAAAGCGGCCAGAAGCAACAGACCCAGTGCAGTCAGACCGAATACCAGCTTGCAGTCTTTTACCAGAAAATCTTTTGGCAGCAGTCGCTTCAGCACCAAAAGCACTGCAAACATGGTCAGTCTTGCCAGCCAGTACACGCCCACATTCCAGCCCGACCAGCCACTGTAATTCAACTGAACCAAATACGGATCCATTTGGTGCATGAACACAAATGCGAAAAAGAAGTCCAACAGGGCAAATGCACTATAGTAGATAACTACCAGCTCTATCACCTGCACCAGACAGGTGCGAAACACCAACAGCATCCACACAATGGCAATAATAAGCATAACAATCCAAATGTCATTTAGAGAAAACATAATATTACCGCCAAAAGCCGACAGGATGCCTACTACCAATACACCCACTACAATGAGTGCAATTCGAGGAATGGTATAAGGTATCTTTTTATTTACAATAGTAGCTGCAAACCAATAGCACATCCATGCTTCAAACATGCAGATGATACTCAAAGTCAAAAATATCATGCTCTATTTTCTCCACTTTTTCTAACAAGGTTTTCTTCTTACTTTTATCATTATACCATAGTCAGATGGGGAGAAGAAAAATTTTCAGGGTCACACTTCCTACCACTCATGGCCACAACAACGAAAAACTGACCGTTAATAAGCATGTTTCACCCAATACTTATTTCGGCCAGTTTCTGTTTCTTATTTTTTATTATTTCCTTTTAACAGTTCCTTCGTAATATGGCATTACTCCTTAAAGATCGGTGTGGAGTAATAACGGTCTCCGCTATCCGGAAGGATTACCACAATGGTCTTATCCTTATTCTCGTCCAGCTTAGCAAGCTCTACAGCTACATGCATGGCACTGCCTGCAGAAATACCTACCAGAATACCTTCGTTTTTGGCAAGCAGCCTGCTCATCTTGATACCAACCTCATTGTCAGCAGTGATGACACGGTCGTAGCTGTTGGTATCCAATACCTTTGGAATAAACCCTGCACCGATCCCCTGAATGGCATGTGGACCTGGTTTACCACCGGATAATACCGCGGAAGTTTCTGGTTCTACCGCAATGATCTGAATATCCGGGTTCATGGACTTGAGATATTCACTGATGCCTGTAATCGTTCCACCGGTTCCAACGCCAGCCACTACGATGTCCACGCGACCTTCGGTATCCATCCAGATCTCTGGTCCGGTTGTTTTTTTGTGGGCTGCCGGATTGTCTGGATTTTCAAACTGGCCAGCCAAAATACTGCCTTCGATTTCTTCCACCAGTTCGTTGGCTTTTTTTACCGCACCAGACATGCCTTCGGATCCCGGTGTCAGCACCAGTTCTGCGCCGTAAGCTTTTAAAATATTTCTGCGTTCTTCGCTCATAGTCTCTGGCATGGTAAGAATCAGGCGGTACCCCTTGATGGCACACATCAGCGCCAGCCCGATGCCGGTGTTTCCGGAAGTTGGCTCCACAATGGTTGCTCCAGGCTGTAATCTGCCGCTTCGTTCTGCCTCTTCCACAATATTTTTTGCCACGCGGTCCTTGATACTCCCTGCCGGATTGAGATATTCCAGTTTTGCCAACAGGCGGGCTTTTAAGTCAAACTGTTTTTCCAGATTTTTGCATTGTACAAGAGGAGTTTTCCCCACCAGTTCTGCTACATTATTATATATTTTAATCATGCCGTCTTTCCTTCCTGCGTATCCACATTGTTGCTTTTTAGTTTAGCATAAATATAGGATTTGCTCTACTGTTTTAACGCAAAAACCAAGTCTGCCTCAAATAACAAACTTGGTTTTGTCTCTTTCTCTTTTATCTGGTTTCTTTTCCATAATCACGGTCTGCCGCATTGGCATCCTTCATGCCCAGCATGGAAATCAATGTAACGATACCAACCACAAGAACGACAATCAACATGCCATAAGCAGCCAGCGCATATCCACGGCCAAAAAGGCCTACCATAATCTGTGCTGCAAAGGCAGATGGAATCAGCTGAATGGACATGATAATACGGTTTGCCGCCTGATATTCTTTTCGGCCATAGGAGAAGGCCATAATACATGGATGCAGGGTTGGCACACCGCCTGTCATACAAGCCACACCGAAGCCCCAGACAATCATCAACGGAACGGAACCGCCTTCCGGCTGCAGCAACAGACCAAGGATTGGCAGAAATTCTGTCACTGCCAGAACAAGAGATGCCTTGATGGTACCAATTTTGTCATCCAAAAGACCAAATACATAAGACATTGGAATACCTAAAATCGCGCCAATGGCAAGATATCTTACTGCCACCAGCCACACTGCTGGTTCACCACCGCCGAGCATCATATAGCGGGCTGCCATAGAACCCATGCAGGCATTGATGATAAAGGTCAAAGCGCCAAACGAGACAATGACTTTCCAGCCTTTTACCGAAGTCAAAATATCCGTCAGCTTCAGATCCACATCCTCCCCTGCATTTTCAGACATTGGCGGACGGTCTGCTCCATCCGGATAAAGTCCTACATCTTCCGGCGTATCTTTTACCAAAAATGCCACAACGATGATAACGACTGCAATCAGAACTGCGATTCCCACATAAAATGGGCGATAATCGCCGCCAAACCGGTTCTGGATCAGGGTGGTCATCCCCGCCGTACCGATAACAGAGAACAGCGGACTTCCTACCGTGACAATCCCCATGATACGACCACGATAGCGAATGAACCAGCTTGCCACAAGCTGAAATCCTGCCATCTGCAGAATCATACAGGTACAGCGCACAACAAAGAGGGATACAAAAAACAACGCATAGTTTCCTTCTCCATTGCTCGAACGCAGTCCATTGGCTGCCGCTATCCCAAGACATCCCGCCGCACACAGGATCAGTACCGGAATCAGGGACCGTTTTACCCCAAACCTAATAAACATGGTTCCGTAAATAAATGTCAATACAATGCACACAATATTACCTGCTGTCATTGGAAGCATGGTAATATCGTTATTCCAGGCACTGAAGGCCTGAATGATATTGATCTGGTCGTTCTGCAGGCCTGAATACAGGAACATAAAAACGATACCCAGAATCGACAGCAAGATACCATAACCCAAAAACTTGTTATTTCTTTTTGCCATTATTCATGTCCTCTTTTCTTATTTATTCTTTCAGGAAACGTTCAACTCCAACGAATCAAGCCACCCGTCAGTGTTGGATCCATTTCCCAGACATATTTGTGATATACTTCCGGAATTTCCCGATAGTCAAACTCATGGCTGATCAGCGGTGTGATATCCAATCTGCAATAGCGGATCAAATTTAAAAAGACACGGATATCTTCATCGCTGGTCCAGCAATCTGAATTGGAATAGCGATGCAGGCGCTGCCCCATGACTGGCGGCCAGATTCCATCAATGTACAGATCCGCCCGACACAGCTTATATGGTTTGGAATTTACATAGGTTCCAATCAGGCTGGCTCCTTTTTGCATAATAGGTTCATCAATTGGAGGCAGCGCTTCCCCATGAGCCTGAGAAATCATGACCAGGCGACCTCGTTCGCCAAGGATTTCTGCCGCCTGCATTAAGGGACTACGCACACCAGTGGCTTCAAATACCACTGGAAATCCATTGAGACCCAGCTCCTTCATCACGCGTTTCAATCCTTCCGGGTCTTTCTTCGTATTGATTGTAATGTCAATTCCCATGTTCCTTGCTGCTTCCAGTCGGACATCATCCAAATCTGTTACTACCACCGGCAGTGCTCCTGCAAGTCTGGCAATCTGGGCAGTAATTGCGCCCACAAACCCCTGCCCCAACACGGCGCAGGGTTCTCCCATCTGCAGATTGGACCGACGAAGGGCATACATTCCCGTATGGGCCAAATTCCAGAAAGCTGCCTGGCGCAGATCTACGCCTTCCGGACATGGTGTACAATTCAACGCATCCATCAGCAAATACTGTGCATGCTCTCCCGTGGTCACAACGTGATCCCCCAGTTTTAAATCCACTACCCCTTCGCCCAGTTCTATGATCTCCGCCACCATGGCATAGCCAATGCCGGCAGGCAATGGCACAATAGCCTCGGACATCAATCCCTTTTCCGTTCCCGGACTCATAGCGCTGTATTTTGCCTTCAAAAGTACCTGTCCCGGGCCTGGTGCCGAAAGTTCCTTTTCCTTTAACACAACCTTTCCAGGTTCACAAACAGCATACATTGTTTTCATTATTTTCCTCCCTTATGGCACAAAAGCTCAAAATGTGTATTGCACAATTGCATACAAAAAAAGACCACCTACTTTACTGTAAATGGTCTCCAAAAATTTTCCATTTTATTCATGCATCTGTTTTTTCACACGTTCCTTCATTACAAAAAATGCCAGAACCAGGCTGATGCCAATGGCAATTCCAAGGGCAAACTCAATCATACGAATGCTGTAATCCTTGGCAATATCCCACTCTCCAGCCACTGCATAGCTCATGGAATAGTACAAACTGCTACCCGGAATCAAGGGCACTGCTCCAGGGATCAAAAACAGCGTGGCTGGTGCTTTCAGTTTTCGCGCCAGGATTTCGGCATAAAGCGCCACGCATATGGACGCAATCAGGCAGGCAATGAAAATCCCCTGCAAAAGCACCTGATGAAAAAGTAAATACACTGCCCATCCCATCAGACCTCCGATAGAAGCTGGTAACACCAGTGTCTTTCGCAAATGGAATCGCAGAGCAAATCCAACAGAACCAAAGAAGGACATTATCAATTGTGCAATCATCATACTTGCCATATCCATCACCCTCCTATCAATCCCATAGAAATCATAAATCCGGCCGCCAGAGCCGCCGCCCACAGCACAGATTCCACCAGGCGCAGCATACCAGAGATGGTATCGCCAGCAAAAACATCTCGGATGGCATTGGTAATTCCAAGCCCCGGAATCAACAACATAATATCTCCAATCATAATCTTATCCGGATGCAGCACCGGCACGATACGACCAATGGCTCCGATGCCAAGACCGATGACCAGTGAACATAGCAGGCAGAAGATCATATTATTCGGGCAAATGTCTGCCACTTTCCTCTGCATAAAGCAAATGATCAGTGCAAATCCGGCTGCTACCAAAGCATCCCATATATTGCCGCCAAAAAAGATTGCAAACACGCCCGTAGACAGCATACTTGCCAGATACAGGATCTTAGGATTCACTTCTATCTTTTCCAGCTCATCCAAACGCTGGCGAAGCCTGGATGGCGCCAATGGCTGTTTGCAGCACTGGCGGCTCAGTTCATTCAATGCTTCCAATCTGGTAAAATCCAGCTTGCCGCCATTTGGAATTTCTCGAGTCTGCGTCAGTTCTACCCCACCAGGGAATCTGACAGTCATCATGATATTGGTTGTAATTACAAATACATTCACATCTTCTCCGCCATAGGCATGTCCCATTCGCTGCAGGGTATCCTCTACTCGATTAATCTCGCCGCCGGAATAAAGCATCATTTCGCCCACATCTAAAATATAGCGGAGACACTCATTATATCGTTCCACTTCAGGAGTAAAAAAAACTGCTTTTGTTTTCTTCAAAATAGTCCCTCCTTTTTATCCTTTTTTAAAACTGCTTTTGGCAGCTTCTAAGAAAGGAGATGATTACAAAAGGCTTCGCAGTATACGAAGCCTTCTTATATTACATCATACGTTTTTTCTTCATAATCAGGAATACGATCAGACAGATCACTGCGATCACAATACAGATGATGCCAAAGCCAAACGGATGATTGGCCAATGGCATGCCTGCCGTATTCATGTTCATACCATACACACCAGAGATAACAGTTGGAATCGCCATTACCACTGTGATACAGGTAAGAACTTTCATCAGGTTATTTAATCGGTTGTCAATTACGGAAGACATCAGTTCACGAGTACCGTTGATGATATCACGATAGATGGACGTCATCTCTATCGCCTGCTGGTTCTCTACAATAACATCACCAAGAAGTTCCTTGTCCTCTGGATACTGTTCCAGTCGTTTGTAACGGGACAAACGATCCAGCACCACGGCATTGGCTCTTAAGGATGTGGCGAAGTAAACCAGTGTGGACTCCAGTTCATGAAGTTCGATCAAATCTACATCCTTTGTGTTGTCACCAACATTTTCCTCAATCTCATTTCTCTTTTTATCAATAATTCGCAGATTGCTCTGATACATTGCCGCTGTACGGAACAAGATCTGATATACAAAACGCATTTTTTTCTTCGTACTGAATTCACGCACTCTTCGGTTCACAAAGTGTTCCAGGATCGGTGTTTCCTCGGTACAGACAGTGATCAGATTGGTGGCGGTCAGAAGAATACCAAGCGGAATTGTGGTATAGGTTTTGGTATCATGTTTCGTTGTCTCTGTGGTAGGAATATCCACAAGGATCAGCGTATAGCCATCTTCCAGATCAATACGGGAACTTTCTTCCTCATCCAGTGCGGCTCGGATATCTACCATATCAATATCAAAAGTCTCTGCAACTTCCTGACATTCTTCCATCGTAGGATTCACCAGATTGATCCATGCGCCATCCTGAAATTCTTCCAGTTCATGAATCACACAATCGTCTGTTCTGTAAATTGTCATCATAAGTCCGCACCTCCTTTTCCCTAATATCACACTATTATTAGCATCGCTCAATTTCCAAAATAAGTCAAGCATTTTTTATGTCACCCATATTTAGGCGAAAAAACTCCTCGCCTTCTTTCGAAAACGAGGAGTCATGATTACATGTTTTCAACCAAGCAATTTACAGGATTATTCACCGTATTTTTCCATACGAAGACGTTTTGCTTCTGCAACTTCGTCCTGACGTTCCTGCCATAATCTGTCTGCAACTGGCTTCCAGCTTTCAGCGTATGGAATTGTTTTTGCAATCAGATCATCAACTTCTTCTACAGCCTGCATATCTGTTGAGTGTGCACCAGAAGCTTCTACCATCGCTTTGATCTTTTCTGGGTTCTCTAACATTGGGCAAGGACGTAACTGGTTGTCGTTGAATGGCTGGTTCTGATGATACTGCATAAACAGTGGAGACTGCAGACATTCTAACAGGGAGTGTTCCTTGATATTCATATTGGAGTAGTGAATGAATACACATGGTTCCACATCGCCGTTTGGATTGATATGTAAGTAGTTCTTACCACCTGCAATACAACCGCCTACGAACTCAGCATCATTCTGGAAGTCCAGAGTGAATAACTTAATTGGACAATTTCTGCTACGTACGAAACGCACACGCTTAACCATGTATTCTCTCTGTTCTGGTGTTAACAGTAAGTCTGTGCTTGCATCCTTACCAACTGGCATATAATGGAAGAACCATGAGAGGATCGCGCCCTTATCAACCAGCATCTGTAAGAATTCATCAGATGTAACAACCTTATAGTTTTTGCTTGTATAACAAATAGAGGTACCGTACAACAGACCATGTTCTTTCATCAGATCCATCGCATGCATAACTGCCTGGAATACACCAGCACCACGTCTGTCATCGTTTGTTTCCTCGTAACCTTCAACAGAAAGAGCGAAGGAAATGTTACCAAGTCTCTGTACTTCTTTACAGAATGGTTCATCGATCAGTGTTCCGTTTGTGAAGATGTGGAATGCACAGTCGTTATGCTTTTCAGCAAGCATTACAATATCTTTCTTTCTTACTAATGGTTCACCGCCAGTTAATACGAAGAAGTGGATACCTAATTCTTTTGCTTCTGTAATGATCTTATCTAATTCTTCATTTTTTAACTGAAGCTGATGACCATATTCCGCTGCCCAACAACCTACGCATTTTAAGTTACATGCACTTGTAGGATCCATAAGGATAACCCATGGCACGTTACAACCGTATTTTTCGCGGTTTTCTTTTACTTTCTTAAAGCCGGTAAGACCAGCTTCAAATCCCATATTTAATACATGCTGTTTGATTACGTTTGGATGTAATCTTTCAAGCGCGTTATAAATCATCTGTGTCCATTTTTCTTCCGGATTGCCTAATACATCATTAGCAGCATCCCAGAAATACTGTGGGAAGTTCTTGCCAGCAACTTTTTGTGCAAGATTCATCAACTTAACCAGGTTTTCTTCACGATTCTTGTTGATGTATTTGTATACTCCTGTAAAAGCAGTTTCAAATGCCTTTCTCGCTGCGGCATGCTTAAAATCCATAGCCATAATTCTCTCTCCTTATCAAATGTATGTATTCTAATGCTACTTATTTTCAGTTCCTTTGGCATTCAAAATATTGTAAAAAACACTATTGAGCGCCATTCTTGTGGATTTTATCATATGTATCTATAAATAGCAAGTTTTTTGTGGCGCGTATGACGTTTTTCCATATGCAATTATGTGGTGCGCGTCTGTTTTTCATTAACAACAAACGCAAAATAACTACACTTTTTATACATTTTCCTTTATTTGTATTCGTTTTATGTTATACATATGGGTGAAAGGAGTTCTATTTACTGCTCTTTCTTATTATTTCGAACTCGCAGTACAATATGTTCCAGTACAATGGCAATGATCAGTCCCATGATCAGACCATTGGAAACAATATAACGAAGCATCTGCGGCAGATTCATAAATGCGCTGGAATCAATGAACATGATACCCGCACCAATCATAAAGGAAATACCAATGATGAATCCTTCTCTGTTGGTGAACTCCACTTTTTTGAATTCTCGGATGCCCTGCGCCAGCATCAATGCGAACACGATCATCATTGCAGAATAACCAACTGCTGGCGGAATCGCTGCAAAAAAGGTACATACCGGAGCAATGATGCCAAGAAGCATCATGAATACACCGCCCAGGATAAATGGAGAACGGGCTGCTACTCTTGTCAGCTTTGTGGTACTTGGCGCAGAAGCAAATGGCACGAAACCTGTTACAGGGAAAATACCTGTCAATGCTGCTGTAATACCAAACCAGCAAGTACTTCTCTTGATCATCTTTGGTGTAGTTGGAACCTCCAGCAGATCACTCATACCGTTGATGCTTGTCGCGAAGTTGGAGAACAGTACGAACTCCCCAATCAGGCAGGTAATAATAACACTTGGATCCACCGTTGGTGTACCCCATGCAAATGGCTGTGGCACTGCTACGAATCCGGTTCCTGCGGAAATAAAGTCCGGAGAAATACCAAGGGCATAGGCAAGTATCCATCCACAGACCACGCCAATCAGTGTGGCAATCGACTGAATAAAGCCTTTGCACTTTAAGTTGATCACTACAATGATTACTGTTGTGACAATAAACACTAACAGGAACTTTGGCTGAATGGTTTCATATCCAGAAGAAATACCTGTGGCACCTTTCATAACGGTGGCACTCATCTGCAGTACCATCAGCACCAGGAAAGTTCCGTTTACAATCGGGTTAAATATCTTTATGATCTTTTGCATCAATCCGGTCAGACCTACAATGATGACCATTACACCGGCAATGATCATACCAAGTTCCAAATCTGTACGAAGAACCGCAAGATCTTTACCAAATGAAGTGGATGCCCCTGCCAGAATGATCAGCAATCCCATCCAAAGACCAGCAGGTCCGTCGATAATCGGGAAACGATGTCCGAACAATGCCTGCAGGATAGAAACACCACCACTTAACAGGAAGGTTCTCTGCAGCATCTGGGCAATCTCCGCCTGATCAAGTCCCAAATAAGCACCGATAATTACCGGCATGATTGCGCTGCCAGCCAAGAAATATACCAGATACTGAATCCCATAGATGGTACATCTGCCAGCAGGCACTTTATCTTCCAGCCCGTATAAAAAACCGTTTTTATCAACGGTTGGAGCTGTTTTTGTCTTATTCATAATTCAACTCTCCTATTTCTATTCTCTAAAAAAACACCAATCTCTTCTGGTTGTAAGCCTTTACAACAAAAGATATACAACGTTTTATGATACTCCATTTTATTTTCAAAATCAACTATGCATCATGGAAAAAAGTGCTATCCATCCCAATGAAAAAAGCTTATAATAGAAAATGGTATATAGAAAATCTATTTTACAGGAGGTCTTTTATGAGCAACAAAGAAGTCGTATTAAAATTTTACGAAGAAGTATTCAACAAATGGGATGTTTCCAATCTGGATGAATTTATGAGAGATGATTACATTCAGCACAACCCAACTGTTACAGATGGCAAGGAAGGCTTTATCAAATTTACAGAAAAGTTCTTCTCCATGAAACCACATATGGAAATCGTGAAAATCGGTGCCGATGAAGATATGGTATACGTATTCTTCAAATGCACCTTGGCGAATGGTATCGTAAACAAGGTATGTGATATCTATCGTCTGGAAGATGGTAAATTAGCAGAACATTGGGAT
>JAFUPY010000060.1 GCA_017472565.1 Eubacterium sp. | reverse complement strand
TGCAGCGCCACCAAATGGTTCGATTTCTGTTGGGTGGTTGTGTGTTTCATTTTTAAAGTTCACCAGCCATTCTTCTGTCTGGCCATCTACTTCAACAGGGACCACAATAGAGCATGCATTGATTTCGTCAGACTCTTCCTGATCCTGTAATTTGCCCTCTTTTTTCAGTTTTTTCATTGCCATGATCGCAAGGTCCATGAGGCAGACATATTTATCATCTCTGCCTGCATACAATTCTGCAAACGTATCCTTGTATGCTTCGTATGTCTGTACCATAGGCACTTTGTAGTCACCCTCTTTAAACTCCACGTTCTTTAATTCTGTGGAGAATGTGGTGTGACGGCAGTGGTCGGACCAGTAAGTGTCCAGAACACGGATTTCTGTCATGGTTGGATTTCTGTCTTCTTCGCCCTTGAAGTAATTCTGGATATGAAGAAAATCCTTAAATGTCATGGCAAGCCCCAGAGAATCGTATAATGCTTTCAATTCTGCCTCTGGCATATCTTTAAAACCATCAAAAACAATAACGTCCGCCGGCTCTTCAAATTCCTGTACTAAGGTTTCTGGTTTTTCTTCAGATGCTTCACGGGAATCCACAGGGTTGATGCAGTGATTCTTGATTGCATCTAACTGTTCATCTGTAATATCACCTTCAATAATATAGGTAGTTGCGGAACGAATGATTGGTTCTTCCTCTTCGTGAAGGAGCTTCATACACTGTTCAGCAGAGTCCGCTCTCTGGTCGAACTGACCTGGGAGAAACTCAACCGTAAAAGCTTTTGCCCCTCTTAAATCAAAGGTTTCTTCATATACATCATCTACTGGTGGTTCTGAAAAAACAGTACCCAGTGCTCTTTTGTATGTGTCTTCGGAAATATTTTCAATGTCATAGCGGATCAGGACACGGACACCGGTAACGGCATCAATGCCTAAAAATCCATGGATTTCGGATAATAAACCTTTTGCATTTACAGCGTAAGCTGTTTTCTTTTCAACATAAACTCGACGTACGTTGCTCATTCGATTTCCTCCATCTTATACTTTCAAATTATCAGGAATCTGCACTTCAGATTCCATTCAGACGTTAATGCAAACGACAGGCAGGCAATCCTACCCATTTTTATTTTCAACTCAAGTATACCTTACGGCATTCAATTAGAAAAATTAATATATTTAATCCCTTTAATAAGTCAATCTAATATTGCTTTTTTATAAGTCCTGGTTTATAATTTCATTAGTTATATTAATATTGTTTTATTTTTATATTCAGAAAATAAAAGAGATTAACATGACGAGAACAAGGTATTGCGCGAGGTCTTTTTATGGATATTAATTATGAATTATACAAAGTCTTTTATTATGTTGCTTCTTCCTTAAGCTTTTCCGAAGCAAGCAAGCAGCTTTTTATTTCTCAGTCTGCAGTCAGCCAGTCTATTAAGACACTGGAAAAAAAGCTGGAACAGCCACTGTTTATCAGAAGTACAAAAAAGGTACAGTTGACACCAGCCGGGAAAATGCTGTTAAAACATATCGAACCAGCCATGAACCTGATCCGTCGTGGGGAATCTCAGTTGCTGGACAGCCAGAGTCTTGGCCTTGGTCAGCTTCATATCGGGGCCAGTGACACCATCTGCCGCTATTTCCTGGTACCTTATTTAAAACAGTTCCACAAACGTTTTCCAAAGGTTCCAATTAAAGTGACTAACGCCACTTCTGTTGCCTGCGTAGACTTGTTAGAACAGGGCAAGGTAGATATGATCGTGACGAACTTCCCAAACAGCCGTTTGAACAGTTCCTACATTCAGAAAACGGTCCATACGTTCCAGGATGTGTTTATTGCAAACCCAGCATATTTTGACCTGCATGCAGAAATGTCTTTAGCGGAACTGAACCAGCAGCCAATCTTAATGTTGGAACGAAAATGTACCACAAGTGAATTTTTACACAATCTGTTCCTGCAGCATCAAATGGAGTTGATACCGGAAGTGGAATTAAGCAGCAATGACCTGCTGATCGACCTGGCGCGTATCGGTCTTGGTATTGCCTTTGTTCCAGACTTTTGTTTGTCGCCAGATGAAAAGGATCTGATTCGCATCCATATTAGCGAAAATATGCCTGGACGTCAGATTGTGGCAGCGATGAATCCGTCGATTCCAGCCAATGGATCTACCATGGAGTTTATGAATCTGTTGCCGGAGATTTCCAGATAAAAATAACCTCTCACTTCGATAAGAAGTGGGAGGTTTTTTTGTTTCAAATTTGGCGCAACTAACATTCTTTCGCAAGCAAAACTTTGGCAGATTTTCGTTGGCTTTGCGAGCATAGCACGAGTTGAAGGCCACTGTTTGAGCCGTAAGGCGAGTTTGGACTGAGACTCGTATATAAGCGGCGGAGCAAAGGTAGAAAATCAACTGTTTTGCGGTGAAAGCAATGTTAAAGCGCCTATTATAAATACTACTTCTTCTGGCAAATTATCAAAGCTATAATAACCAGAATGATTCCTATCACACCGGAGATGGTCAGTCCTTCCTGGAATACCACCGCACCGAATACGGTTGCCATAACGGGCTCTACGGATGCAAGGATGGATGCCTTGCCATTCTCTACGTGACGCAGTCCGATGGTGTAGGTTAGATAGGGGATGACAGTACACAACAGACCAAAAGCGATGGCAAACGCAAACATTGGCACGTTCTTTGTCACCACATGTCCTACCGCTGGAACGTCCGCCAGGAATAATGTTGCGATGGCTGCCAGCAGAAAGGTGTAAAAGGTGATGGTCAGGGAATGGTAGCCTCTTTCGATGGCGTATCGACTAAAAATGGAATATAAGGCATACCCCAGCCCTGCCCCCAGTCCCACGAACAAGCCGCCAATGGTCACTGTGGTTTCCTGTCCAAAGATGCCGGTCACAAAGACGCACCCTGCAAAGGTGAGAATGACCGCCAGCACTTTTTGTTTGCTGAACTGTTCTTTAAACAAAAAGAACGACAGTATCATCACAATGATTGGTGCAGTGTACAGCAAGATTGCAGCCACTGACATGGATGTCAGGGTGATAGACTTAAAGTAACAAAAGTTGAAAAAGGCAATGCTGCAGACACCGGTTCCGATAAAACACCAAATATCTTTAAGATGGATGCGGAATAATGTTCGGTTGTAAATCAATAAAAACAGAAATAATACTGCACTGGTCACAATGGCTCGCAGGAACACGATTTCCATGGTGTCGAGATGATTGGCGGTCAGGGTTCTGACAAAGATCCCCATGCTGCCCCAGAGCACACCAGCCAGCAGTATCAATACAGGTGCTATTTTTTTCATATGTACTCCATTCAAAAAAACTATCGAAAATCATAGCACATTTTTTTTGCAAATGCAAAAAGTGCCTTGCCAATACGGCAAAGCACTCATAAATTTTTTCTATTAGTTATGTGGAACAAATGTCATCTCTGGGCATCTTTCATCCACAATCTGAATCATCTGATTCTTTTCCTTTTCGCTTAACGCATTTTTACGGAAAATAATCATACGACTTTCCTTTGTAAACAGAACGATTGCATTTTTTGTTTCTGTTCTTCTTACAAGATTCGTATAAGGAATGTGTTCATTCATATTGGTTTCTACACAGCGAACAAACAAATCCTTTTCTGTAAATGTGTAAATATATGTACAGAAATCCTTACCTGTAATCTGACGGATCTGTTTGATGGACTTGCGCACGGCTCTGCCTCTGGCAACCATGGCATCCAAAAAGAGCAGTAATCCGAATACAATCAAAAGAATACCAACAATATACTTACTAAAACCAACGAACAGGATCACACCCACGATCATTGCAATGATTGTAATGATCATCAGCAGTCTCTGTTTAAAAATTGGGTATAAATATTTTTTTACCTCGTAGAAAGTAGCTTCGTCCAAAATGTGGTTGGTGGTACGAAACTCTTCCGCTCTGGTCTCTGACTGTTTGGTTACATCATTTGCCATTTTTAATCCTTCCTCCTATGCACAGGCACGGGCGGTGTCTATGCGTAATGATTAATTCAGCTTCAGGTTTTTGAATAAATCACCTAAGGATGTGCCGATATTTTCGGATTCTGGAATCTCGAAATCAGCTTCCTCTTCTTCTACCTGGGCTTCTAACAGTGCTTTGATACTTAAACCAACCTTGCCATCCTGATTCTTGATAACCTTAACCGTCACTTTCTGACCTTCTTCTAAGGCTACCTTTGGATGTTTGATCTTTTCAAGGCTGATCTGAGAAATGTGGCACAGACCGGTGATATCATCGCCAAGTGCGATAAATGCACCATAGTCTGTAAGTTTCTCAACAGTACCTTCTAACACTTCACCAACTTTGATGTTGGAAATTTTCAATTTTTTCTCTTCTCTTGCTTCTTCTTTTAAGATTTCTCTCGCTGAAAGAACCAACTTGTTGTTTTCCATATCTGCCTGGATCACGCGCACACGTACGGTACGGCCAAGCCATGGATTGGTATCTTCTACGTGCTTGATATCCAGTCTGGAAACAGGGATAAATCCGCGGATACCTTCCACCAGTGCAATCACGCCTTTGTTCACGATGCCACTGATCTCTACTGTGAGAATCTCTTTGGATTCTAAATATTCCTGAATCTTCTGCCAAGCCAAAAGAGTGTCTGTATCGTATTCTCCATCGCCCATAACTTTATAAGATTCTTCCAGTTCTTTTCCAAAATCATCCATAGATTCTGCAACAGGTGTAGTTAATTTTTCTTCCATAATCGTCTTCCTTTCTAAGATTTGCCATCTTTTTCAAATAATACATTAGAAGATAGTATAACAAATTTTTTTATGCTTGTCTTGTAACTTAGAAAAAGATTAGAATTTTTTTATACTTTATTGGGTGGTTTTTTGCCGCTCTCTTTATTTATCGTTGTAGCAGGGCTTCCACCTTTTCTCTATTATCAAACAACACGCAGCCTCCTGCGTGATCTTCCAGCAGGATTTCTTCATCTCGGAGGACTTGGAACAAGGGGCTCTTTAGCGCTTCACGAAGTCCGATGTCTTTGACGTTGGTATCGGAGAACGGACTTGCCGGGCATGGTTCTGCGCCGCCATGGGTATTGATATGAAAGAATCCGCGACCTGCTGCCAGACAGCCGCCGGACTTGTGCTCGTCTCCTGGAAAACTGATAAATAAGGTCTTATCGAATGTTTCTCGAAGCTTAGCTACCGTCTCTTCGATATAGGCATTGTCTTCTGGCGTTGGCGCCAGTTCCATACTCTTTTCGTCCACAGGAACATATTCGATATAGAGAATGGCACGACAGCCCTTGTCCAGCAGTTCCTGCACAAAGGCATCGCTTAAGACCTCATGCATGTTTTCTCTGGTCACCGTAATGGATGCACCAAAAAGCAGGCGGGCATTGCTTAACTGTTCCATGGTGTTATCAAGCAACTGATACGTTCCCTCACCACGGCGTTCATCGGTAGATTCCACATGACCTTCCACGCTGATAACCGGTACCATATTGCGGTTCTTTTTAAAGAACTGCAGATACTGTTCATTCATGATCGTTCCGTTGGTAAACACCGGGAACAAGATTTCCGGGTGCTCTGCTGCGGCCATCAGCACATCCGGGCGCATCAATGGCTCTCCGCCCACCAGCAGTACAAAGTTGATGCCCAGTTCTTTGGCTTCTGTAAAAATCTGATTCCACTCCTGGGTGGTAAGCTGATTGCTCACTGTCTCATCAGAGCAGATGTTATTTTCTCTGGCATAACACCCCTTGCAGTGAAGATTGCAGGTGGATGTGATGCTGGCAATCAAAAATGGCGGAATGTGCTCCCCTCTGTCATCAAACGCTTTTCGAATCTCAGAACCTTTCTTTACCGACAGGGCAAACTTGGCCATAAAAATACTTTCCGCCGGATCCTTAAAGGTGGCTTTGATGATATCCTTCATGATATCCTGGATTCCTTTGTTAATATATTCTTCTAAAACAAAATCCTGTTCTTGCATATGGGAACTCCTTCTATGGTAAAAACATATTATTATGTATAAATCGACGCAATGGATTGGACTCAATTTATTTCCAGTATTCACATTCTATCACAACTTATAACATAAAAACAGTAAAATAGGAATTTTTCAGAGAAGTTGTCGACAGAACAATTATTTTATATCCAATAAAAAGATGCTGACACATCTCTTTTTATCAGAAAGACCAGAGACATATCAGCACCCTTCTTAACTTTTATTTGACAGGAGGAAGATAAAACACTAACATTACTGCGGTTTCGGTTCCCACATTCGTTACACTTTTTGCTGAATTTGCAGCAATATGCACACTATCACCCTCTTCCAGGATGGTTTCTTTTCCATCCTCGCCGGTAAACAGAAGTTTCCCTTTTTCTACATAATAAATGGATTCGATTCCATTGGCACCAAAGTTTGTGCCACCACCGTGTGGCAGGAAATGGGATCTGGAAAACCAGAGTCTTCCGTCTTCCACTTCTGCGCCATCATGATATCTGGTCAATTTGCATTCATTATGTCCTGCTGCTTCATAAATACAGCATTCCTCTTTTTTTGTTACTTTATATCCATTCATAGTTTACTCTCTTTCTCATTAGGCTTATCAATTGTTACTGAATGAGATGAATCTTATACCATTGTCCAGCCACCATCAATTACTAATGTCTGTCCTGTAACCATAGCCGCCTCATCAGATGCAAGATATGCAAATGCAGCACCAACTTCACATGGTTCCAATACACGACCAATTGGAATCATATCTAATACCATCTTGCTGTATGCAGGATCTTCCAGTCTTGTTTTTGTAAGCGCTGTTCTTGCAAAACATGGTGCCACTGTATTTACTGTAACCCCACAGGCTGCATAATCATATGCCATGGTTCTTGCAAGAGCATTGATACCGGCCTTGCTTGCGCAATACGCTTCATTATCACCACGTGCTACAATGCTTGCCTGGCTGCTTGTAAAAATAATACGACCGTAGTTCTGCGCTTTCATAACAGGTGCAACTGCCTGCGCAACAAGATAAGAACCTTTTAAGTTTACATTCATGATTGCATCCCATACATCTTCTGTTACTTCTTCGAATGGCATAGATCTGTTCATTCCGGCATTGCTTGCAAGAATATCAATGCGGCCATATGTTTCCATAATATCTGCCACCGCTTTATCAACAGAAGCCTTTATGGTCACATCCATTTCATGATCATAAACATCATCTGCACCTGCTGCCTTGCACATTGCTATCGTTTCATCTAAAGACACACCTGGTCGGTCTGTCACAACTACTTTTGCGCCCTGTTTTGCAAATGTTTCGGCAATCCCCTGTCCTAATCCTGCTGCCGCACCAGTTACAATGGCAACTTTTCCTGTTAATTCAAACATATTATTATTCTCCTGTAATATATAAATCCTTTATTCAAACTGCTTTTACATCATTCTGTTTGGAATGAACATTACCAGTTCTGGTACATATGTAATAACAAATAAAATTGCAATACTTACTAAAATATAAGCTACCGTGTGTTTGTTGATAACTACTTCCACCCGATCTTTTGTAATACCTGATGCAACAAACAGATTCAAACCAAGAGGTGGTGTTGCACAACCAATAGAAAGATTCACACACATAATAATACCGAAATGTACCGGATTGATTCCGAAGGTTCCAAGTACCACTGTAAGGATTGGTGCCAGAATCAGAATCGCTGCTGTGGTTTCCATGAAACATCCGACAATCAGTAACAGAATATTAACCATCAGTAAGAAAATGTATTTATTATCACAAAGTGAGATAATCAGGTTAGCAAGTGTATCTGTTAACTGGTAACGCGTCATGATGTATCCGAAAATCGCAGATGCTGCCATGATAAAAAGAATCATACCTGTAGTAGCACCAGAACCGGTAAAGGCTTTTTTCAAATCCGGAAGTTTTAATTCTTTGTATACGAAAATACCTACAATCAAACCAAATACGCAGGCAACACCGGCTGCCTCTGTTGGTGTAAAGATACCACCGTAAATACCACCCAGGATGATAACCGGCATTAGCAATGCACCAATAGCGCGAACAAAGGTTTTTCCTAAATTTTTAAATGAAAATGGCGTTCTCTGAATTTCTTTGTGTTTAATACCGTATTTTACAGCAACGATCATCATTGCCAGACACAGTAAGATACCCGGGATGATACCGCCCATAAACATATCCCCTACAGACGCAGCAGATACGGAGGAATAAGTAATCATCATTGCTGACGGAGGAATGATGGAGCCCATGACACCGGCAACTGCCACTGTACCAAGGGCAAATCGCTTGCTGTATCCAGCTTCCAGCATGGATGGAACCATGATGCTTCCGATAGCCGCACAAGTCGCTGTTGGAGAACCAGATAATGCCCCAAACAGTGCACATGCTAAAATGGATACAACACCCAGTCCACCTGGCATCCAGCCTAATACCGCATCACAGAAATCAGTCAGTCTCTTGGAGATACCACCTGCAGACATCAGGTTACCTGAAAGCATGAATAATGGAATCGCCATGATGGTAAAACTGTCCAGGGAACCAAACATACGCTGTCCAAGAACCAGTGGACTAACATCACCCGTTGTAAACACAACTACCAAACCCGCTGCTGCCAGACAAAGGGCAATTGGAGCACCAATAATCAGCAACACAACAAATACAACAAAAAGAACTGCTCCTATCATGCTTCATCCACCTCCTTTGTGTCTGTTTCTTCGATTTCAGGTCTGTAATCTGCAATAATATCTTCAATCGTGTGTACAATTCCAAGTGCCAACGCAATCGGAATGATCACATATACGAAAGCGGTTGGAATATTTGTTGTAACTGTCATTTTTCCACTTTCAAGATATTGATTGAAACACATTACACAAACATAAAACAGCCCACACAATACAATGGTGCTGATAATATGTCTTAATTTCAAAATAATTGGCTGCCATGCTTTTGGCAGTTTTTCTGCAAATACAACGACTCCAACATGACTATGGGTTCTGAATGCCATGGAAGCACCAATATAGCCGCTCCAGATCATCAGATAGCGGGCGATTTCTTCACCAGCGATAAACTGTATATGGAACACATATCGGCACAGAACGATTGCCATTACAACCACTACCATGGCAGAAAAAACAGCGATTACAAACCAATCTTCAATGCGATTTATTACGTTTATACCCTTTTTTAACGCCTTCATTTTCGCAACTCCCTTCTAAAAAAGTGTAAAAAATATGTGGGGGAGATGACAGACGAGCCATATCGACCTCTCCCCCACAGGTATTTGTCTATATTTATTTCAGAATATAGAATTTCACTCCTACTGATTTACAGATTCTTTTACCTTATCAATTACAGACTGCTCAATACCGGCAGTTCCTACCCATTCATCGTACACAGATGCCATTGCAGCTTCCCAAACAGCTACATCTACATCTGATACTTCAATACCGGCTTTTAATACTTCTTCCATTACAGTATCAGCAACTTCTAAAGAATATTCACGCTGGTATTTTGCAGAATCTTCTGCCGCTCTCTTAACGATTTCCTGATCTTCTGCGGATAAGGAATTCCACAGGTCTTCGTTCATTACGATTGGTGCAGGCATGAAGCAGTGACCTGTCATAGCGATATAGTCTGTCTGTTCATGGAATTTACCACCATAAAGGTTTGTTAAGGTTGTTCCGGAAATACCATCAATGGTACCATTCTGTAAAGATGTATAAATATCAGCATATGCTACATTAACAGGGTTTGCTCCAGTTGCAGCTAAGGATGCTGTCTGTAACTGGGAGGAATGAGAACGGATACGTAAACCTTTCATCTGATCTGGTGTTGTAATTTTTACATTAGAACCAACCATGTATGTACCGTTATCATAGTAAGTAAGACCTTTAAATCCTGTTCCTTCCAATGCAGCAAGACGGTCTTCCGCAAACCATTCGTCCATAACCTGCCAAGCAACCTCATGTGTAGGGAATAAATATGGCAGATCAAAATAATTCATGCAATCTGTAAAACCGGAATAGGATGGTGTGGATGCGATAGACATATCAAGAGTTCCCATCTGTACAGATTCCAGCATTTCGATTTCGGAACCAAGAACACCACCATGCTGTACCGTTACAGTAATTCTTCCATCGGAATATTCTTCCAGTAATTCGGCAAATTTGTTCAATCCAACCCCCCATGGCTGATCTTCTGCCAATACACTACCAACCTGCCAGTTGTAGGTAGCACCCTCTGCGGATGCATCACTGCCGCCTGCATTGCCGCTATCACCACTGCCGCCGCAAGCTCCTAAAGTTACAACCATTGCGCAACATAATAAGATTGCTAAAAGTTTCTTTTTCATAATTAGACTCCTTCTCATAAGTTTTTGGGATTTTTCAATTCCTTATGCGCTTATTATAAATTGCATTTTTTCATAGGAAAAATCGTTAATTTTCTTTCTGGTATTCCATTCCGGAATACTTTTTTACTACATTTCAAGTTCCTCTCTAAAAGCAAAAAAAGAACCGCCTGCAATCCTTTACTGCAAACGATTCTCTTCCAAAAAATCTTATTCATATTTCCACAATACAGTTTCTACAAAATCTTCCAGATAGGGTTTCCCACTATTTTTATGCCAGGCCATAACAAACCCACTTTCACTGTCACGAATTGGAATCAAAACATGGTCATCACAATTCAAGTCCGAATAATATTTATCACAAATAAAAACATCTCTGTCAGATCGGATGTTTAGTGTTAGTGAATTCGCAGAAGAAACATATTTTGAAATATTTGGTGCAAAGCCACGAGTTGCGCACATGGCATGAATCATTCTGGAATATTCAGGCAAATATTGTGGCGAAATACATACAAAATCTGCCTGCTTCAAATCACAGATAGACAGGGATTCCTTTTGCGCCAAAGGATTGGTTTTCTTCATACAGGCACAATGCGGCGTCTTGCCCAGTTTTCGCCACGCAACCTCTACCGCCTCTTTTTCTTCAAAGTCATAACAGATAGAAAAAATAACATCCGCTTCCTTGTTGAACAACATACGGCGGATATCCTGAGCCGCGTCTGATTCGATACGAATATGAATATCCGGGTTATCCTCCATAAACTCATCTACCAGCGGAAGAAAAAAGACATCCGGCCGGAAAGAATCCAGGCAGGCAGCAACGATACTTTTAGAATGCCCCGTCTGCAGCACATGGGCATACTGAATTTCTTCTTCCAAACCCTGTACACGACGACTCCATTCTTCAAAAAGATATCTTCCTGCCGGAGTCAGTGAAATCGTATTTTTTGTTCGAATAAATAATTGCAGATCCAACTGCATTTCTAAACTCTTTAATTTTTTAGATAGCGTTGGCTGTCCAATATTAAAAAATTGTGCCGCTTTTGTGATGTTCTTGTATTCAGCAACTTTGACAAAATATAGCATCTGTCCTAAACTCACATTTCGTATATCTACGTTATGCATTGTTTTCTCCTTGGTGATTTCTTTTTTCTAAAAGGAATTATAGTTTTTTTTCCCTTTCATATCCAATTCGAAATATTTATTGAAATATGCGTAAAAGTATGGTTTGTAAAAAGCGACAGGAACATGCACGCCAAACAAGTCCTATTTATAAAAATCTTTTCCATACTTTGTAATCTCATCACTGACAAGTTCGAATACTTTCCCATCAATGATAGGTACGTTGGCACAATAACCACTCTCCACGGCAAGCGTATCAATGGTTCTTCTGACTTCTGCACGGATTTCCTCTTCAGATGCACCCGGACGTTCCAGAACTCCCTGGGTATTAAAACCACCGCTTAAAAGGATTTTCTTCCCAAATTCTGCCTTTACTTCGTCCACATTGTTGCAAAACTGCAGTGGCTGGATAGCATCAATGCCCATCTCCACCAGTTCCGGAATGGTTGGCTTGATGTAACCGCAGGAATGCATTTCAAAAAGCATACCCAGTTCGTGGGTATAATCAATCACTTTCTGAATGTACGGTTTGATAAACTCACGCCACATGTCCATGGAAAAGAACATATTCTGATTATTGCCCCAGTCATCGTGATAAGCGATAATATCAAAGCCAAAATGTTCTTTCATAATCTTTAAATACTGACATTTGTATTCCGTCAACGCCTCAAAAAATGCATGAATCTCATCCGGAGTGTCATAGAAAGCGCACATAGCATTTTCAAATCCCATCAGACTCATCAAACGTTCAAATGGTCCTTCCAGGAACATACACAGAGACATTCTGTTCTCTCGATCCCAGTCCCTGGTTTCTTCTGCCGCAATCGCAGTCCAGTCAAATGCAGTTACATCAGGAATTGTAATCTTCGCCTGCCAATCTTCCATGTCTTCGATTACCTCTTGTCCAGGTGTCTCTGTCTGGGAGTTAAGCTCCGGGGTATGTGTCCAGTTTACGCCAAACCAGTCATCACCAGTACCCTCTCCAAAATAGCGTTCCCCCATGGAAAACCACATGTCATAATCAGTAAAACCATTTGGCACCCATTCCGGTGTTTCATGGCGATAAGCTGCCATCATATTCTCTCTAGGTGTCATTCTAAATCCTCACTTCCATCATTTATTTCGCACATACACCATGCAACAAAAGATTTCATGGTAAATAAATCCATGCTTCTGTCATTTGCATTTATTATAAATAGCATGCCTTGAAACGAAAAATGAATAATCGTTTCGCTACTATGCCAAAATAGAATACCTGGCCATTTTTCTTCTTCTGTTTCTATTTTCTGACAACTTCCTTAAAATTCGAACTTTATTTTTTTCACAAAAAAGCGTTGACATTCCAAACCCAATCATGTATATTACTACTTGTGCTTAGCACAACAAATAAATTTTGTGCGCGAGTGGCTCAGTTGGTGGAGCACGACCTTGCCAAGGTCGGGGTCGCGGGTTCGAGTCCCGTCTCGCGCTCTAGCATAAAAAGGACATCCGAATGGATGTCCTTTTTTCGTGTAAGTTCTACGTCACTAAACCAATCTTAATTCTGTCAAGTAGGCAATCACCGCCTGCATTGGTGGTGACACCCATTTTTCTCTATGATACAAAAGCTGTTTCCACACTGCAACTTCAAACGCTTTGACTTGCAAACGTTTTATGGTTCCAGCCTGCACTGCTGCTTCCGTTACAAAATCCGGCAAAAAGGATATGCCTGCATTTTGTTCAATCAGCTTGCAGATCAGATCCGGACTACCAATTTCTAATACAGGGTGGATTTCCATCGAATTCTGCGCCAGCTTTTCATCTAAAATTCGTCGATAACTCATTTCCTTTTCTGTCAGGAAGAATGGTTGTTCTAATAATTCCTCTATTTTAACCTGTTTTTTCTTTGCCAGCGGATGTTCTGCCGCGCAGATAAAGTGTACGCTCACTTTTTCTTCATTGGCAATCACATAACTGGTGCTGTACACGTGACTGTCCAGCGTACATACAATATCCACTTCATTGTGATCCAACAGGCGAAATAGTTCTCCTGTACCGGCAGTTTTCACGTTGATGGATATGTGAGGATACTGTTTCTGGAACTGTGTAAATCCCCTTAAAACTAACGCAATACACAGGGAATCTGCCATGGCCAGACGGACTTCACCTTCTGGTTCTTTTGTATGATTTGCACCAGATTCCATTTCCTGAGACAAACGACAGATTTGCTGTGCATAGGTCAGTGCAGCCCTTCCACCATCTGTTAAACTGATGCCATGACCAATGCGGTCAAAAAGCTGTACGCCCAGCTCTTTTTCCAGTTGTTTTATTTGAAAGGAAATGGTCGGTTGGGAATAGCCCAGTATCTCTGCTGCTTTTGTAAAGCTGTTTACTTCTGCCACTTGTACAAACGTGTTTAAACTTCTTAAATCCATCGCATTCTCCATTAATCTTTTCTATGATGTGCATTAATTCTATCAATTTTACAAATGTTTGTCCATGCTTTATGATAGAAACAAGATAGGCATATTACATTTGGATAAGGGATATCTGTGCTTATCTTTTTTTATTGAAAAGATAGTGGCAATGACCACGATTTGACAGGAGATATGATTATGGTTTTATTTCGAGCAATTTACAACCTTCTGTGGGCAGATTTGATTACGATTCCACTGCCAGGAGGATCTTCCTTAGGAATTTCACTGTTGGTACTGATATTGATCCCAGCAGGAATCTTCTTTTCTATCCGGACTAAGTTTCTGCCAATCCGAATGCTTCCGGAGATGCTTCGCATTGCTGTAGAAAAGAAAAACAATAAAAAAGGACTTTCTGGTGTCCAGACGCTGATCATCTCCACCGCCACACGCGTTGGTATGGGAAATCTGGTTGGCGTTGTGGCTGCTGTTTCTGCCGGTGGTGCAGGCGCAGTATTCTGGATGTGGATCACCGCTCTGATTGGTTCTTCCACCGCTTATGTGGAGGCAACACTGGCACAAAAGTATAAACAGGAAGACCCACTCTACGGTGGTTATCGTGGCGGTCCGGCCTACTATATTCATGCGTTTTTTACAAAAGGAAAACAGAAACGATTCCATATTATTGCTGTACTGTTCGCCCTGTCTGGTCTGCTTTGCTGGTGTGGCGTCAGTCAGGTTATTTCCAATTCGGTTTCCTCTGCTTTTGAAAATGCATTTGGTGTACCACCAATCGTTTCCACCATTATTCTGGTAGCTTTAGCAGCAGTGATTGTTCTTAGAAAACATGCGACTGTCAAAGTTTTGGATATTGTGGTTCCAATTATGGCAGCCCTGTACTTCTGCCTTGCGATTATAGTGATTGTTAAAAATATCGGCATGCTTCCAGATGTTTTCGTACGCATCTTTGAAGAAGCCTTTGGCATCCGTCAGGTGGTTGCCGGTGGTTTTGGTGCTGCTTTGATGAACGGAGTAAAACGAGGACTGTTCTCCAATGAAGCCGGCTCTGGTTCCGCTCCATGTGCTGCTGCCGCTGCAGACGTAAATCACCCTGCAAAGTCTGGTCTGTTCCAGGCTCTGGGCGTATTGATTGATACCATCATTATCTGTAGCTGTACTGCATTTATCATGTTATTGGCTCCTGCAGATCTGCTCAGTGGCTTGTCCGGTATGGAACTTTTACAGACAGCCATGATGCACCATTTTGGCTACCCTGGTGTGGTATTTATCGCTATTGTTTTGTGGCTGTTCAGTTTTTCCACCTTTATTGGCATCTTGTTCTATGCCCGTTCCAACGTGGCTTACCTGTTTGGTGACAACTGGAAATCCCAAACACTGTACAAGATTCTGGCTCTGGTAATGCTCTTTATCGGCGGTCTGGCTGCCTACACATTTGTATGGGACTTAAGCGATGTGGGTATTGGATTGATGACGATTTTCAATATGATTGTATTGATTCCGATGTCGGGACAGGCAATTAAGCTGTTGAAAGAATATCAGGAGAAGAAAAAAGAAGAAAAAAGAAAGTTATCTTAAGTAAAACGAGCAGGAAAAAAATTAGCTCTTACAAACCTTAAAACGGTTTGCGCGAGGTAATTTTTCTTCCTGCTCTTACTACTTCTCTGCCATGTAATGAATGTTCTTTATATCATTAATTCTATATTTCAATCACAAATCCCGAAAATAACTGTTCCAGGCTATCGCCCAGTTCTTCTTCTAATATCTTATATGCTTCTTCCCCTGTACAATGTCCTGTCACAACTTTTTCAATGCCGGTTGCTTTGATTCTTCCTGCCAGTGCACGAACTTCCTCTTCCGAAGATTTATAAAGATGAAAACCACCGATGATGGCATACATCTGCTTATCAGGAAATGTCATTTCAATTTCCCGAATGATATTGTCTGCTCCGCCATGGGAACAACTGTTGAAAATCACAAGCCCTTTATCCGTTTCAAATACAAGGCTCTGTTCGTGGCTGTAATCATCTGGAATCCACTGTTCATCCTTTCGGATATACATGTGGGCTTTTTCACCGATACTTTCTAACCCTTCTGTTTTATGTGGAATCAGATACACCCCCGGAAACAATTCATAGTCACCATCTGCAAATCGAATTCTGTCTTTGTATGTATCTAACGTTCCTTTTTTAATGCCAATATATCTGGCACTTTCCGGTTCGTTTTTATCATAGTCATAACAATTTTCCAAAGAAGCTGTTGATGTTGCATCAAAATAGGAACTGGAACGGAGATAAAATGGTGCCTTTTCGTTGATTTCAAAAAACACATCCATGCCATCTGCATGGTCGTAGTGAGCATGGGATAAAACACCACACTCCACTTCTGCCAAATCGATGTCAAGTATCTTTGCATTTTCTGCAAACAGGCCTGTGGTACCCGCATCCAACAAAATCTTATGTCCATTATATTCGATATAGATGGATAATCCCCACTCCGCTGCCAGATCATTCTTTGTTATGTTATCTATTAAAACCGTTGCTTTCATATGTCGCCTCACACAATCATTTTTCTGATTCTTTCCTTTATGATAACAAAAGAGACCATTGTCGAACAACAGCCTCTTTTTTATGATTCCTTTTACATTTTACAATGGTGGCACTGGTGGTCTGTCTTCATCTAAGATCTCAGCCGCATCAAACAGATCGGATACGTTATTCTGTTCCCCGATTGCATTGTAATAAATGCGGTAACCATCCAGGTTACGTCTGCCCATACGCATATAGTCATCGTCAAACCATACTGCGTACTGTGTGGCATCTACGTTACAGAAAATGTTAAAGCCTTCGCTGCGGAAGTACTGATATTTTGCATTATTTGCGGTATCATAATCACCCCAGTCTTCCAGGTCCTGACCGTGGGCAAAGATGATGGTGTCGGTTTCCCCAACAACTGGTACTACGTTGTTCTGCCATCTTTCGTTGTCAGCCTGTAAACGTTCCAGCGTGCTGTCGCCGACACGAAGGTGTCCCCATGTGTGGCTGGCAAATTCCCAACCATTTGCTTTCATGGCATCTGCTACTTCTTTGGCTGCTGCACGTTCGGACTCGATGGAGAAGTCTGGATGTGCGTTGATCCATGCTTCCATATGTCTGTCACAGTACTGATGACCGATTTCATAGGACTCGTCGGTACGATAGCCAAGTACACCGTTGTAACCGGTAAGGGCGATAATGCCCTTTGCGCCACGATAGGAAGCATCCGGATGTTCTTCTACGAACTGGTCTAACAACGGCACACAATCGTATGCTCCAATGTGCAGGTTGCCCTCTGCATCATAATATTCATTCATAACATCGCCGTTTTCATCAAGGATCAAGCGAGCTGCATATCCATAATTGTCATAGCTATGGTAATAGCTCAAGTCATCCAGAGAAAGGACAAATGCCTTCTTTCCTTCTGGGAGCATGATCGTTGCCGGTACGTATACTTCATTGCCGTTTTCATCGGTTTCTACTTCATACAAATCATGGAGACTCACCAATACATAGCCGCGATCATACATTTCCTGTGTGATGGCATTGAACTCATCAATGGTGGTCATCCACTGGTTGTTACCGATACACTGGTTATCGTTTGCTTGATTGCCAAAAGCACGTTCCTCGTCCACTACCAGTGTGTGGTAGAAAATATGCGTCACTTCTTCAATATTAACAGGTACGCATGTTGCCTTAGTGGCTTCATAACCGGCAACTTTGTCCTGCAGTTCGGTGTCTGTATCATAGCCTTCGAGACCTTTTAACAGTTCAATCGCACTGTCATAGTCGTACTGCGCTGCCAGCAGGTCTGCTTCGTCGATCTTCGCCTGACGCTCTGCTGCTGCCTTTGCCGCTGCGGCTTCTTTATCCTCTTTGCCCGGTTTCAGTCCTGCCTCTGACTGCTTGTTATCAGAATTTGGCTTGCCATCGCAGCTCTTTAATGCCACCGTTGCCACTAAGATCACTGCAATTACAACCAGGAAAAAGCAAATCGCCATTATGGCTCTTTTACGACGCTGTCTTCTTCTTCTCATTTTTATTGTTCTCCTCGTACTCTTCTGTATTTTTGAAAAAATCGGAATCCCATAACCGTCCTACTCATAAAGTATTCAGGTTTGTCCAACTGTATTCCTTTTGTTTTATCCAACTTACAACATTTTAACATCTAATCGGCATAAATGATATAGAGAAATCATTAAATCTATATGACTTTTTTATTAGAAAAGATTTCTTATCTATATGATTTAGATAAAAACGAAAACCATAGGGCGCTGTGACAGGGATCCATCATGCACCTCTACGGTTTTCTAATTTTAGGGGAGTCTATTTGTTTCGGTAAAAAGAGTTATTTTCTATAGAAAGAAAAGGATACTTCTAATGGTATCCGCTTACTGCGATTGTCCGGAAGCTTCTTTTTCGTGGCAGCAGCGGTTTTAATCTGTTCCATACTGGATGCCTTATGTGCAATTGGCTTCCACTCAACCTTTTTCTTCAAGGCAGCAAATGAGATTGGAACGTATGTATACATATAAATCGGGAAAGTAACGATATATCCAATCTTTTTTACAATCGGCATATGAATGTGCTTCCATTCGGTAAAAACAGTATAAATGGCCAGCAGGAACATTGCCGCATAAATCTTAATTAAAAACTCTACGATGGTACGGATAACAAATGCCACATCCTGTGCAGTGGCGATGCCAATGATCAGCAAAAGAATGCTGACTGCGGAGGCAAATGCGGTCACGACAAAAGCTGGCAGCTGAGCCATCAGCATATCGTAGCAGGAAAGTCTGCGTCTGCGAATCTGTCTCTCTTTCTTTATTACAGACGTTCCGCTTTTTGCTTCATCTTCAGCACATTCATTGCGCAGAACACCTCGCACCAACTGTTTTCGATATTTTTTGAACACCTGGAAGTATCCTTTGATCCAGCGAATCCGCTGGTTCCAGGAATCTTTGAATCGGGTTGGCTGTTCATCATAAAACATTGCCTTTTCACAGTAACCAATCCTGATGTCATGCAACATGCAGTCTGCCGTGAACTCAATATCTTCTGTCAGCAGGAAAAACTTCCAGCCATCGTTTTTTTCCAGTACTTCTCTGGAAACCATATAACCGGTCCCCTGAACCATACAGTTGGAGCCCACTGCCATACGGCCCCGATTCAGCCACTGTGCTTCATGCAAGAACCAGATAGCGTATCCGGAAGAAATCCAGTTGTCACCAAAGTTGGTGCTGTTACGATAGCTTGTCACTACCGGATATCCCTGTCCGAAGGTATGATTCATTTCTTCGATAAAATCTTTTTCTAACAGATTGTCTGCATCAAAAATGAAGAACCCATCGTATTCGCACCAGCGCTCCATCTGCATCAACTGATCCAACAGGTATTTCAAGGCATAGCCCTTGCCCACCAGCTCCTTGTCGAAGCGCTCATACACATTGGCACCAGCAAATCGAGCCACTTCTGCGGTACGATCGGTGCAGTTGTCGGCTACCACAAAGATATCTACCAGATTTTTATTGTAGGTCTGTTCCTGTATGCTGTGAATGAGATTGGCAATGACCGCCTCTTCATTACGAGCGGCGATCAACACGCCGTAACGGTGTTTTTTCTCAATTGTAAAGGTTTCTGTCCCATCTTTTTTCTTGAAATAATGTTTTTTTACAAATGGGGCAAACAGGAAAATCGCCTGATAGGAAAAACATATGATTAACGCAGCGATGATGATCGCGTTCATGATTTCAGTAATTGTAGTTAGCATAACAAAATTCCCCTCCTGTAGTGATACCAGGTCAATAACTTTCATACTGGTATCATACCGAGGGGAATTTAAGATTCATAAGCCCTTCGCCGAAACATTTTCTGAGAAAATTCTTGCGAAATTCTTAAGAGATTTTATGATATTTTGTCTTGCTGTTTTGAATGTTCTGTTTCATTCAAAACGGCCTATTTGCCAATTTCAATTGCTGCAAGATAAGCGGTTCTTGTTGCTCTGTCTACCTTGGCTGGAGTGATCGCATCGCCGATAACTGCTACATAGGCACCGATTTCATTTGCTGCTTCTTCCAGTTCTTTTGTGCAAACGGACTTCATACCCAATGCGTAGATTACGGTATCTGCAGGAAGTGTCTGAACGCCATCTGCGTTTTCAATTACGACACCGTCAGCCTTGATTTCCAGACATTTTGTCTTTGGAATGCTAACCATACCTACACGTTCCATTTCATGAACCAGTGCGTCACGGTACATACCGTAGGATTCGTTTGCTACACGGTCAAGCATATCGATTACAGTTACTTCATGACCTGTTTTCTGTAAGTGAAGACCTGTTTCGCAGCCAACTAACCCTCCACCTACCATAACAACTTTCTTGCCAACTGGTGCGCCTGCGTAAGCATCTAATGCCTGGATTGCATGTTCGATGCCTGGTACTGGTGGTACTGCTGGTACGGAACCTGTTGCAAGGATTACTGCACCTGGTTTCATTTCTTTGATGTATTCTGGTGTTACTTCTGTATTCATTACAAATGTCACGCCGCGTTCTTTTGCTTCACGGATCAACAGATCTTTGAAGTTACGTAAGTCTGGTTTGTCTACGTCAACATCTGTGAACCATAACAGACCGCCAAGCTTGTCAGATTTTTCTACTACAGTTACTTTGTGTCCTCTGTCAGCTGCATCGATTGCTGCCTGGAGACCAGCTGGGCCACCACCAACGATCAATACATTTTCAGATGTCTTAGGATCTGGCACTGTTGCTGGGTCAAATGGTAAATGAGCCAGTGGGTTGATGGTACAGTGACCAACGTATTTTGACAGTTCCTGAGAATTAAATGGAAGATCTGTATAGCCTTCTTCCGGAGAGCCTGGGAAGCAGTAATAGCAGCGTAAGCATCTGCGGATCGTATCTGGTCTGCCTGCTTTACATTTGTTTGCAAAGTTAGGGTCTGCAAGCATCTGACGACCGAATACACAGAAGTCTACCATCCCTTTTTCGATGATTTCGTTACAGAATTCAGGAGAGTTCAATCCACCTACAACACCTACTGGAAGTTTTGTATATTTCTTTACGATTGCTGCAGGCTCTGCATTTAAACCGTGTTCATCAAACATACTGGAATGTACGTGAGACTGTGTATCATCGTAAATGCCGCATGTTACGTGTACAGATGTAATGAGATCTTCTACCATAGCGATAAACTGACCTGTTTCGTCCGGTCTAATACCGTTTGGCTGATGATCTGTACCATCGATACGAAGCTCTACTAAGAAATCAGGGCCAACTGCATCACGGATTGTCTGTAAGATCTGTTTTGGGAAACGGGCACGGTTTTCTAAAGATCCGCCGTATTCGTCTGTTCTTGTATTCATCAATGGGGAAAGGAACTGTGTGAACAGGAATCCATGTCCGCCATGAATTAAGATACCGTCAAAACCGGCTTTCTGCATGTATGTAGCAGCTTTTGCAAAGTCATTTGCGATTCTGTCCATATCTTCTTTTGTCATTGGACGTGCTTTTACCCCTGCGATATTTACAGTTTCTACTGGTCCAATACAATCTTCGTTTGGTCCGAACGGAACTTTTTCTTTTCCTGCATGTACTAATTCAGCAAGTGCGATACAGCCATGACGTTTGATACGTGTTGCGTATTCTGCTACTGCATTGAATGTTTCCATATCTTCTTCTGGTTTTGCAAAATCAAAAGGTCTGAATCCTGGGATACGAACAGCGTCTACAAAGTTAACGTCTGTTTCACCAACGATAACACATGCGTTACCGCCTGCCGCAGGTCCTTCTAATTTTCTGTAAGTGAAGTCTCTGGCCGCTGGATCCTGAACGATCAGACCAAACGCCATTGGTGCACTAACGATACGGTTTCTGTACACCTTGTTGCCTACTTTCATAGGGCTCATCAAAGCATCTAATGCCATAGTAATGTCCTCCTTCTCATAGGAAAAATGAATGTTTAACATGGTAACAGGACACACAACAGCATGTTCAGAAAAAGGAAACTCTGCTGCTATTGTGTATCCATAAAAGACCTTACAGTTATGATAACACGTTGAAAAAAGTATGAGAAATTCTGGTTTTTTTGACATGCTATAAAAATATTTTATAGCCATTGTAGATTCTCTGCCATTATTGTGTTATTCTTCCATTAAGAAGCATTGGAAACATTCCATATAAAAGAAATCTATCTATAGGATATTTCCAGAAAGCAAAAATCAAAATGTAGAATTGGGAAAGGATGCCTGGGAAATCACTATAAATTCCACTTATTCGCAGCAAATTATGTTTGATATTAATTTTTTCTTCTACTGGAGGCATTATGAACACAGCACAGCTCAAATATTTTTTATCCGCAGCTAAAACACTAAGTTTTTCGGAAACAGCAAAAGAATTTTATATGACACAGCCGGCAATCAGCCATCAGATCGTGGAGTTGGAACAGGAGCTTGGAACCAAGCTTTTTTCAAGAAATTCCCGCGGCGTGCAGTTGACCAAAGCCGGAGAATTGTTTTTGGAGGATGCAAAGCGATTTTTAGATATGACAGAACAATCCAAGGAAAAACTGCAGACGTTGAACGCAGGAGAAGGCAGCCGTCTTACCATAGGCTATCTGGTAAGCCCATGTAAATATTTTCTGCCAAATGTGATTCACCAGTTCCGACAGGCATATCCTCAAGTGGAAATCGAATTGGTGCGATTGGATGCACAGGCGGTCTTGTCTTCTATTGAAACCAGCACCTATGACATCTATTTCTCCCTGATGGAGGACTTGAAGCACTTTAAAAATTATAATATCCGAAAGATTCACCAGGATCCCTACTGCCTGATCTGTCGCACAGACCATCCTTGTCTGAACAATTTCATGATTGACTACGACAAGCTTGCCACAGAACCATTTCTCATGTTTGACCCGGAGCGTTCCGCCTATATGTCACACCAGATTCATCAGGTCTGTCGCGAACTGAACTTTACACCTCGCATTGTACAAAAATATGACTCTATGGAAGAAGTTCTCTTTGCTGTGGAATCCGGTCTAGGCATCACGATCCTGCCATATAAGGTCATGGAATACTACCGAACCAACCTGGTCTATACCCCACTGGATGGCAGCAATATTGCCAGCGCAGTAGGTGCTGCCTGGAAAAATGCCCCAGAACACCCGGCAGTGAACTGGTTTATGGCAGAGTTGAATCAGTATATGATCCAGGCAGCGTTGGAGTAAGGACAAAGCACTTACCAATATAAACATCAAAAAGAATAAATGTAACCTACCAGATAGCAAATCAAAAACTATCTTCAAAAAATATGCTGTATAAAAACATAAGAAGGAATAGAATATGCTATATACAAACATAAGAAGGAATAGAATATGCTAAAAAAATCTTATATTAGAAACCATCAAGTATTTTGCACCACATGCGCCTCTCCACTTGGAGACATCATGCTTGCTTCCGACGGTGAAAACCTGCTGGGGCTTTGGCTGGAAGGGCAAAAATACCATGGCGATTCCATCTATCAAAATATGATATATATACCAGATAGCGGAAATATTAAAGATGCTATACAAATCAACGCATGGTCTGTTTTTGAGGCAACCAAAGACTGGCTGAATCGCTACTTTGCAGGAAAACAACCTGCTATTACAGAGCTTTCACTTGCGCCTGTCGGCAGTGAATTCCGTCAGCTAATTTGGGAATACTTATGTCAGATTCCTTATGGTGAAACAACCACCTATGGTGCACTGGCAAGACAGGCTGCAGCAGAGCTCGGCAAAACTTCCATGTCCGCCCAGGCTGTGGGCGGTGCTGTTGGACACAATCCAATCTCTATTATCATTCCATGTCATCGCGTAGTTGGCGCAGATGGAAGCATGACTGGATACGCTGGTGGGGTTGAGAAGAAAATCTGGTTGCTAGAACATGAACATGCTATAATTTCCCCTATTATTTAAATGATTTTCGCAAAACTCAATTCACATTTTTTCAAAAAGCATGTTGAAATTGCTTTTTGCCGTTTCAACATGCTTTTATTTTTTTACTTCTCTTATAAAAGCATGCTGAAATTGCTTTTTGGCTTTTCAACATGCTTTTATTTTTTTCTTCTCCTAAAAAAGCATGCTGAAATCTCTTTTTGGGCATTTCAACATGCTTTTATTTTTTTACTCCTCTTATAAAAGCATGCTGAAATTGCTTTTTGGCTTTTTAACATGCTTTTATTTTTTTCTTCTCCTAAAAAAGCATGCTGAAATTGCTTTTTGGCTTTTCAACATGCTTTTATTTTTTTCTTCTCCTAAAAAAGCATGCTGAAATCT
>JAFUPY010000059.1 GCA_017472565.1 Eubacterium sp. | reverse complement strand
CAACTGTTAATCAGTCAGCAGGAACAGAACGAAGCCTTAACCAAGGAACTCCGTGAGTTGAATCAAAAGATGCAGGTCTTAATGGAACAGATGGTGCTTGCCAACAAAAACAGATTTGGAAGATCCAGTGAGAAGATGGAAATCGAGAATCAAATCTGCTTTAAGGAAGT
The DNA here is from genome assembly GCA_017472565.1 of Eubacterium sp. Taxonomy (GTDB): domain Bacteria; phylum Bacillota; class Clostridia; order Lachnospirales; family Lachnospiraceae; genus Brotonthovivens. The sequence goes on along the minus strand of JAFUPY010000059.1, from coordinate 1,718 downwards.
AGATGGAAACATCGTTCTTTTTAACGAAGCTGAAGCTGTCTGTAACCTTGATGCCCAGGAACCGGAAGATTTGGAAATCAAACCTGTCCGCAAACCAAAGACCGTAGGTAAAAAAGCAGACGATATGGCAGGGCTTCCGGTAAACATCATTAATCACTATCTGTCAGAAGAAGAACTGATTGCCGAGTTTGGTGAAAACGGTTGGAAACAACTTCCGGATGCTATTTCAAAACGCTATCATCTCATTCCTGCCAAGGTAGAAGTAGATGAACACCATGTTGGCGTATATGCGAGCAAAACAGACGGACATATCGTAAAGGCTCCATATCCTAAGGCATTGCTGCATGGAAGTGCAGTGTCACCATCACTTGCTGCTGCAGTTATGAATGGAAAGTATGTGAATGCAGTACCGCTCTATCGTCTGGAGCAGGAATTCACTCGTTACGGCCTTTCGATTACCAGACAGAACATGGCAAACTGGATGATACGTCTCGGTGAAGAATATTTGGCAGTGCTGTATGATTATCTGCACGAAAAACTCTATGATTATCATGTCATTCAGGCAGATGAAACGCCGGTACTGGTGAATCATGACGGACGCCCTGCCGGTTCTAAGAGTTATATGTGGGTATACAGGTCGGGACACTTGTATCAAGACAAGCAGATAGTCCTGTATGACTACCATAAAACGCGAAACAGTTCGCATCCGAAAGAATTCCTCAAAGATTATTCCGGTATATGCGTGACAGACGGCTATCAGGTCTATCACCAAATGGAGAAAGAACAAGAGGATTTACGGATTGCCGGTTGCTGGGTGCATGCCAGAAGGAAGTTTGACGAAGCAATGAATGTTCTGCCTAAGGAACAGCAGAAAAAGTCAGATTCATATCTGGTTATGAAACAAATCCAGGCAATCTATCGGGAAGAAGGGAAGTTAAAAGAACTTTCCGCGGATGAGAGACTTGAGCAACGACAGTTGGTTGTAAAACCATTGGTTGATGCCTTGTTTGTGTACCTTAAAAAACAGAATCCGACAGTGCCGGCAACCGGACAGCTACGGAAGGCGTACACATATATATTAAATCAGGAAAAATATCTCAGGGTATTTCTTGAAGATGGCGAAGTTCCGATTGATAACAACGCAAGCGAACGTGCCATCCGTGGCTTCTGCATCGGCAAGAAGAACTGGCAGATGATTGACACCATTAACGGAGTAAAAGCATCTGCTATCATCTACAGCATTGCAGAAACCGCAAAAGCAAACAATTTAAAACCATATGATTATTTCGAGCACATCTTAAACGAGATACCAAAGCATATGGATGATTCTGACCGTTCGTTTTTGGAAGACCTGTTACCTTGGTCTGAGAAACTGCCGGAAGGAATACGAAAAAAGTAATACGGACCGTCGTCTGACGGTCCTAAACATAATCAGGTACTCGCCATTTGACGTTTACAAATGGAAAGCAGATCCTCTTTGATTATATAGTCTATTTATAAACAACTTGTCCTCTATCTTTTTTTAAACAGTTGCCATGTGTATGCCAAATATTTTTGTTCTAATATGTGTGCACCTATGAATTCCATTTTTGTTAAATGAAATTTATCCGTTTCATCTACACAGTGTACAAATCTTGTGTGAGGATGAATAGCGTAATACAGACTGTCAAATTGAGAGTGACAGTTAGGACATAGAACAATCATATTTCCTATCGTAT
>JAFUPY010000058.1 GCA_017472565.1 Eubacterium sp. | reverse complement strand
TTTGCCGTCTGTAAATGGAATCAGCATACCAAGACCAATATCTGCTTTGATCAGATACACTGCAAAAATTGCTGTCACAACAAGCTGACAAAGCATTTTCTGCCATGCCAACAGACCGTAAGATCTGCGTAAAACAACTTTTAAATAATCATCCAAAAATCCGATAATACCAAAACCAACCGTTACAAACAGGATTGGAATTACCTTTGGATAGTCTTTTGCAAAAATGAGAGAAACCACAATAATCGCAATCAAAATCATGATACCGCCCATGGTTGGAGTACCATTTTTCTTCTGATGGGATTCTAATTCCTCACGTTCTGTATTTCCGATTTTTAACTTTCTTAAAAATGGGATCAAAAATGGTCCTAAAATAGCACTGATTGCAAAGGCAAGCAGTACGGGAATAATAACTTGTATTGTCATAGTTACACCTCTGCTGTATATTCTTTTGTTAAATTATCTATAAGAAAAATCGTTCTGCCAATCAGAAGATTCCCCAAGTCCTTAACCTAATTAGTATACGTCTTTTTTTATCAATTCGCAACCGATTCAGGCTCATTTTCTACAATTGTCTGCTCGATTCCAAGATATGGCAAAATGTTCTCGAATATTTCCGCCATCACCGGCGCTGCAATGGTTCCTCCATAATAAATTCCCTGGGGATTGTCAATCACCACCAGACCAATGACCTGTGGATCATCTGCCGGCGCAAATCCAAGGAAGGAAGAAATGTATTTATTTTCACTTCGCGGCAACGTTTGGGAAGTTGCAGTCTTTCCGCCAATGGAAAACCCTTCTACACCTGCCTTATTACCAGTTCCCTCTGCCACCACCTGTTCTAACAGATAACGCAATGTTTCTGAGGTTTCTTCGCTTACAATATTGTCTTCTGCCTCATATGTAAAAGTCTCCACCACAGTTCCCACTTCGTCCTGCACATACATACCAAAATGAGGCGTCACTCTGGTTCCCCCATTAATCAAGGATGATACGGTGGTCACAAGCTGAATCGGTGTAATCTGAAAGGACTGACCAAATGCCACAGTTGCCAATTCCACCTGCCCCATATTTTCTTCTTTGTGCATGATCGTGGATGCCTCCCCCGGAAGATCAACGCCTGTTTTTTCCATCAATCCAAAGGTATAGAAATACTCACACATGGTATGGGTGCCAAGCCGCAACCCCAGGTCAATAAAAACCGGATTGCAGGAGTTCATAATCCCCTGGACAAAGGTTTCCGAACCATGGCCTGCCACCTTGTGGCAGCGGATACGTCTATCTTCTACCGTAATATAGCCAGGACAATAAAAGGATTCCTCCAGACTGACCAGATTCTCCTCCAGTGCTGCCGCTGTCGTAATGATCTTGAAGGTGGAACCCGGCTCATAAGTGTCGTTGAGGCAACTGTTTCTCCACATTTGATTTAACGCATCATTTTCTTCAACTTCCAAAGCAGAAAATGGTTCTATAAGGGTAAATGGCTCATTCAAATCAAACTCTGGCGCATTGACCATTGCCAGAATTTCTCCATTCTGAGGATCCATAATGATCACGCTGACTGCATCGGCGCCTTTTTCTTCCAGCACTTTCTCTGCCGCCTGCTGACAATATTCCTGAATGGTATAGTCCATACTGATCACCAGATCGTTGCCATCCACCGGCTCCTTGCGGCTTTCGCCTACGCCCTCTACTTCCACACCTCTGGCGTCCGTCTTGGTCAAAATCAATCCCGGCTCCCCCTGCAGGTATTCATCATATTTGACCTCCAGGCCTATGATACCCTGATTGTCACTTCCGGTAAATCCAAGGACGCGGGAAGCCAGATCCCCATAGGGGTAATACCGTTTGTAATCGGCGTCTACCTTTACGCCGGCCAGCCCATGGGACAATATCTTATCCCCTATCTCCTTGGAAACATTGGTCTTGATTCGCTCGATGGAACTGCGCTTTTCCACACGCTTTCGCACTTCTTCCTCAGACATTCCCAGTTCTTCCACCAGCATGGAGATCACCGCCTCCGGGTCTTCAATCTGATTGTGAATTACAGAAATCGTGCACACAGATTTATTGGAAGCCAACACCACTCCATTACGGTCAAGTATCTCACCTCTGGCTGCTTTGATGCTGCGCTCCCGCTCATGGAGATCATCTGCCAATTTCTCATAGTATTCTGACTTATATACCATCAAAAAAATCAATCGACCCGTACAAAGGGACAATCCTGCTATGATGATCAAAACCCATAGTATCACTTTTTTTCGGTGGTGTTTTGACAGTCTTTGCATACAACAAAACCTCATAAAAGACGTTTTTATAATCTATTACGTTTTTCATGAGGTTATGTTGCTCGTCGGGGGAAATATTCTAAAAGTTTAAGAACCATGCAAGATTCTGTCTATTTATTTGTAAATGTTCATTGTGACATTACTCTTGAGTATCATCATTTCCTTCAACAGGAACTGTATCATCAGAAGGAACTGTGTCCTGCTCTATTGTATCCACTGGCGCGGATGTAGTTGTAGATATTGGATTGCCCATAATATCAAGATCCTTGTTTAATCCTGTCAATTCTTCATCTGGATAGATGTTCATGTAAGGCAACAATTCTTCTAAAATTTCACGGACAACATGCTGTGCATAGCTACTGTGCGCCTGGTCTTCTACGTTTGGTTCATCGATAATAATGTAAATTGTCACTTCTGGATTTTCCGCTGGAACGCTTCCAATAAAGGAAATCAGATAGTTATTTTCATCTCGCACAAGGACGCCATTTTCATTTTCAACAAATTTTTCCGCAGTACCAGTTTTACCACACATGGAATAGCCGTCTACTTTTGCTGCTTTACCAGTACCGGCATTTACTGTATCTTCCAGGAACTGAATCATCAACTGACTGGTTGTTTCGGAAATGGTCTGTCGTAAAAGGGTTGGTTTGATTTCTTCTACAGTATTTCCATTTTCATCTGTAATCGCTTTTACCACATGTGGCAAATAATATGATCCACCATTGACCAGAGAATTGTATGCACTGACCATCTGCACCATAGTCACATTAAAGTTCTGACCAAAGGCGTTAGTTGCCAGTGAAGCCGCATCCATCGTCTCTTCTGTATAAATCAAAGATGCTGTTCTTGCTTCCCCAGGAAGGTCGATATTGGTCTTTAAGCCAATGTTAAAAATCTGCTGATATTTTACAAAATTCTCAGTTCCAATTCGGTATGACATCTGCATCAGCGCATCGTTACAGGAGTCTGCCAACGCATCTGCAATCGTCTCTGTACCATGACCATTTCGGTTTACGCAGTGAATATCGTGACCACCTACGTGTTCCACACCATCACACTCATACACTTCGCCGCCAGTCAAAACACCTGTTTCCAGACCACAGGCTACCGTCAAAGGTTTTGCAGTGGAACCTGGCTCGTAAGTATAGGTAATACAGAAGTTGTTCCAAAGGTCATTTAAAATTTCCAGGGTTTGCTCATCGGACATTGCTTCCAATTCTTCCTCTGAGTAGTACTGTGACAAATCTCGCGGATCGTTGTTGTTGAAGTTCGGATGCTTCGCCATTGCAAGGATCTCGTTTGTATTTGGATCTGCAACAATAACAGCGATATGTTTGGAACCAGAGCCCTCTCGATAATTATTAGCATAGGCCTCATTAAATTCCTGCATCTTTTCTTCTACGATAGACTGAATATTTACATCAATGGTAGAGACCACAGTCTGTCCATTGACCGCTTCTTTCACCGTTGTTTCAAAATTGGAATCATCATTTAAATATCCATAGGTTCTTCCGTCTGTGCCGTTCAATGTCTCATTATACTGATCCTCAATACCGCCAACTCCCACGTTACCGGATACGGTATATCCAAGCAGAGAACTTGCTAATGTCTCGTATGGATAGTTACGGATATATTCCTTTTCAAACCAGACACCCTTGATATTTTTTCCTTTTTCTTCGTCTGCTTTCAGTTCTTCAAACTTCTGTATTTCTTCATAAGGCAGCTGTTTTGCCAGCACATAATACATCTTGTCCGGATACTTGGTCAACTGTTCTCGAATCTCAGCCTCATCAAACCCAAAACATTCCACCAATGCCGCTACTGTCGGCTCAATATATTTCTGTTCACCACCCACTTCTGCAGTTACAACGCTGCAGTCTAAGATCACGTTGTAAACGTCGGTACTGGTAGCCAGGATGGTACCCTTAGAGTCAACAATATCTCCGCGGCGGAACGGCACAGTCTGACTGCTGTATTCCTGCTGGGAGAGAACGATTTTCTCATATTTATCACCATCTGTCATCTGGATATAGATGATACGTCCAATCAGGACACAAACAGCGATAAGGATGAGAAAAAATACCTGAAACAACTTCTTTCTCATCCTATTGGATAGCTTTTTTATCGATTTTCGTCTTCGGCTCATAAAATCACCTGTTTGTTATCATGGAATCGCGCTGAACTGATTCATATAATCGGTCTGCTCCACGGAATATGTTACAATCTGTTCTTCTGCCGGATATGTCATACCGAGAGCTAATGCCTCTGCCTTAATATCTTCCAGATTCACAGTTGTATCCAATCGTTTTTCCAATGCATCGTTTTCAATCTTTAATGTAGAGATCTGTGTTTCAAGGGCTGTAATATTCTTCATATTGGTTGTAATATCAGCCTGCATCATGACAAAAAGACCACAAAAAATTGCACACACTAAGGTAGCAGCAGCTAAAAACAGTACGAACTTGCCGTTCATTACCATTGCTCTCTGCTGATTCTTTTTCGCTGCAGCCTTTCTCTGACGGAGCCGCTGTTCCTGCTCCGGAGTTCTGACAGGCTTGCGCTGTGGGCTCTTTTGTGGTTCTAATTCTGGAGCAGCAACACGTACGGCATTGCCATACACATACTCTGGTGTCACATACCCTCTTGTACTTGTATGATATGTATAAGTAGAATAAACCTTACTCATAGTTCCAATCCCTTCTAAATTCACTACACCTAATGCCAGTTACCGCAGCTCCCGGCTGAGGTCTTGGCAATTTACGAACGTTCAAATACCCTTAACTTTGCACTTTTTGAACGCTTATTCATCTCTATCTCTTCCTCGGATGGCAAGATTGGTTTTTTTGTCACCACTTTTCCCTTAGAAACCTTTCCGCAAACACAAACCGGAAAGTTACTTGGGCATGTACAAGGATTTTCATTGTTTTTAAAATTGATCTTAACAATTCTGTCCTCTAATGACTGGAATGTGATGATACAAAGCCTTCCGCCAGGATTTAACATCTCAATCATCTCATCCAGAGAATCTTTAAGTACTTCAAGTTCACGATTCAACTCCACGCGAAGAGCCTGATAGGTTCTTTTCGCCGGGTGACCGCCGGCAGCACGTACCTTTGCAGGTATGGCAGCACGGATAATCTCGTTCAACTCTCCTGTGGTTTCAATTGGCTTCTTTGCTCTGGCAGCCACGATATGTTTTGCGATGTTCTTAGCGAACTTATCTTCTCCATAGTCCCTTATCATTCGGAAAAGTTCCATCTCGCTATAGTCTCTTAAAATATCTTTGGCTGTCATCTCCTGACGCTGATCCATACGCATGTCAAGAAAAGCCGTTTCTTCTTTATAAGTAAATCCTCTTGATGAATCATCTAACTGATGGGAGGAAACTCCCAAGTCAAGCATGATACCATCAACCTTCTCAATTCCGATTGCCAGAAGCTGTTGTTTCATCTCACGGTAATTGCTGCGAATGATAGTGACACGATCTGCATATGGTTTCAATCGCTTGCTGGCCGCTTCAATGGCATTGGCATCCTGATCGATTCCAATCAGACGTCCCTCTCCTGTCAGTCGGGAACAGATCTCATGGCTGTGCCCACCGCCACCAAGGGTGCCGTCTACATATATGCCGTTTGTTTTTGTAATCAAATGATCTACTGTTTCATTTAACAAAACAGATACATGCTTAAATTCCATTCGGTGCTCCTATCGTAAAATCAAGGTTCAGAAGCGCATCTTAAATGCTGAGTCCAAGCTCTGCCATATGTTCTGCAACTTCTTCCATGTCATCGTAATTACCTTCATCCAGCCAGCGATCCTTACTCCAGATCTCAATCTTGTTAAAGACACCTGCTAATACGACATCTTTTTCCAAGCCTGCAAATTCTCTAAGTACTGCCGGAATCAAAATTCTTCCCTGCTTGTCCAGCTCACAAGTAGCTGCTCCTGCAAAGAAGAAACGTGAGAACTTTCTCGCATCTCTTGTAGTCAGTGGTGTGTTACGGAATTTCTCTTCGATGTTCTTCCATTCTTCTTCTGAATAGATAAATAAGCAGCCGTCCAGTCCCTTTGTCACAACGAACTCTTCGCCAAGCGCTTCACGAAACTTCGCTGGAATAATCAGACGACCTTTTGTGTCAACCGTATGGTTGTATTCACCCATGAACATCGAACTTCACCTCTCTTCCGTACCTTGATTTCCTATCGGTAAGTTATCCACAAAGTTATCAACTTATCCACCACTTTGTGACACTTACACCCACTTTCTACCACTGTGACTCCATTCTATCGAACTTTTTTCTAAAAATCAATAGCAATATTCAAAAAAAAGCCCGTGAAATTCTTAATATTTCACGGACTTTCTCTCTTTGCTCCCGTAGTGGTGGGAAGTGGGGCTATTTAATACAAAAACTTGCACATTCTGTTTCTTTGCAATCACATGCATTTCTGCCGGCAATACCGATGTGGTTTGCAGAACATTTACAGTTTTTGTTGAATTTACATTCCTGCGCTTCACAATCTACATCAATGTTAGCTGATGGATGGCTGATAGAGTTGGTTCCTGTTCCAGTTCCTCTCTTATGGAAGCTTTCACAACAAGTTTCACCTGGGCTTGCTGCATTTTTGCCTCCGATTGTGATATCGCCTCTGCTGCAGTAATTGTTTTCATTGTACATACAGCTTGTTACTGAACAATCTAAACGTGTCATAACTGAACGCTCCTTTCAAAATATTTGCCAGATTAGTATGAGACGTTTTGAGAAAAATTATTCTTATTAAAATTTACGCTCGGACGTAACAAGAAATCTCTTAAAAACCCGCTCTCGCTTCTTTTGAAACGTAAAAAGAATATAACCGCAAAAAAGAAGCTGGAGAAAAATTGCCTCGAGCAAACCGTCTTAAGGTTTGTAAGAGCCAATTTTTTCCAGCTTCTACACTAAATTTCTTTATTGAATATTATTTCTTCTCTTCCTGCACTTCGATCTTGCGGATCTCTTTTGTGCGGATTTCTTTACAGATCTGATCGATGAATGTGTCTAATGGTTTTACACCTTCATCGCCAGCAAATCTGCTTCGAACGGATACGGTGCCGTCTTCTGCTTCCTGTGCGCCCACAACAAGCATATATGGTACTTTTGCAAGTCTTGCTTCACGAATCTTGAAGCCAATCTTTTCGGAACGACTGTCGCATGTTACATCGATGTCGTTTCTTGCAAGCTCTTTGCGTACCTGTTCTGCGTAATCTGCATATTTTTCAGAAATTGGAAGTACGCGTACCTGTTCTGGGCAAAGCCATGTTGGGAATAATCCAGCGTATTTTTCAATCAGCCAAGCCAGTGTACGTTCATAACATCCGATGGATGTTCTATGAATGATATATGGTCTTACTTTGTCACCATTCTGATCGATATAGTACATATCGAACTGTTCTGCAAGAAGTGCATCCCACTGAATTGTGATCATCGTATCTTCTTTGCCATATACGTTCTTTGCATTGATATCTACCTTTGGTCCGTAGAAAGCAGCTTCACCAACGTCTTCTGTGAATGGAATTCCCAGTTCGTTTAATACGTCACGGATATGCTGTTCTGTCTGTTCCCAAACTTCTGGCTCTCCAATGTATTTGCCTGGGTTTGCAGGATCCCATTTGGACAGATGGTAAGTTACATCATCCTGAAGTCCTAATGTTTCCAAACAATATTTTGCAAGGGCAAGACATCCCTTGAACTCTTCCACCATCTGATCTGGTCTTACAATCAGATGTCCTTCGGAAATAGTGAACTGACGAACTCGTGTCAGACCATGCATTTCACCGGAATCTTCGTTACGGAATAATGTAGATGTTTCTCCATAGCGGATCGGAAGATCTCTATAGGACTTCTGAGAGTTCTTATATACATAATACTGGAATGGGCATGTCATTGGACGAAGTGCAAATACTTCCTTGTCCACTTCTTCGTCGCCAAGCACGAACATACCATCTTTGTAGTGTCCCCAGTGACCGGAAATCTTGTACAGATCACTCTTCGCCATCAGTGGAGTCTTGGTACGAACATAGCCCCATTCTTTTTCTTCCAAGTCTTCAATCCAACGCTGAAGCTTCATGACCATCTTGGTTCCCTTTGGAAGCAATAATGGTAAGCCCTGTCCAATAACGTCAACCGTTGCAAACAGTTCCATTTCACGGCCAAGTTTATTATGATCGCGGCGTTTGATATCTTCTAAGTATTCCAGATATTCAGCCAGTTCTTCTTTTTTATTGAATGCGGTTGCGTAGATACGCTGCAGCTGTTCTCTGTTGGAATCACCTCTCCAATAAGCCATGGAGGAAGAAATCAGCTTGTATGCTTTGATTCCTTTTGTGTTCATCAGGTGTGGACCTGCACACAGGTCAACGAAATCACCCTGTTCGTAGAAAGAAATCTCTGCATCTTCTGGAAGATCTTTGATCAGTTCTACCTTGAATGGTTCCTGACGTTCTTCCATGAACTTGATTGCTTCTTCTCTTGGAAGTGTGAACTTGCTTAATGGTTTGCCTTCTTTGATGATCTTTTTCATCTCTTTTTCGATGTTGTCCAGATCTTCCCGAGAGAACGGATCGCATAAGAAGTCATAGTAAAAACCATTGTCAATGTATGGTCCAATTGCAAGTTTTGCATTTGGGAATAAGCGTTTGACTGCTTCTGCCATAACGTGAGATGCGGTATGACGCAGTGTAGCCAATCCTAATTTATCGTTAGCGGTGAGGATATTTAATTCGCAGTCGGTGTCAACTACGCATCTTAAATCTACCAACTCTCCGTTTAACTCGCCAGCACATGCAGCACGTGCCAGGCCTTCGCTGATATCAGCAGCGATTTCAATGACTGATTTAGCGCTGTCATACTCTCTGTATGAACCATCTTTTAATGTGATCTTCATATCTTGTTACATCTCCTTACTTTGTATATTACTTTCTAGCACAGCATTTTTTGTATTTTTTTCCGCTGCCACATGGACATGGATCATTTGGGTATACCTTTGCTTCTTTTACAACTGTAGTAGATCTTTTCTGTTCTTTGTAAAGTTCTGCAAGCTTTTCTTCGGAAAAGATTTCTTTCCACTGTGGAAGCTCGTATAACCAGTCAGCTTTTGCCTCTACCATACCTTTGTAAAGCTTTTCTTTATCAAAAGCCAGGCTAACTTCGGTATCTTCTTCCATGGTTTCGATTGGGTTAGGAGTTACAAGACAGTCGTTGATACCATCAAGGAATCCAACCATAGCCATGATATCCAAGTCATACTTTTCTGCTAATTCTTTTACAGTTCCTTTTACTTCTTCATCTGGATTGGTTAAAAGCTGTTCGTAAACACCTTTTTCCAATTCAAAATATCTACCCCAGAATCTCTGAAGCTCGCCGCTGTCTGCGTTTTCATTGTAGGCAATTGCATGCCACTGTTCTAATAATGCCATTATTTATTCCACCTTTTTCTTCGTTTTCATTTTTATGCACCAGAAATAGAGTCCGGCGCAGGACATATAGCAGTAGTATAACGCAAACAAGTTGTTTTTTCAACATAATTAATTATTGACAGCAACCATAAAATCATGTTTACTTACCATATTGGCAGCAATTTTTATAATGCCAATCCATATCGTGACAGGAGGAATATGAATCTTTTCACACGTTGTTCCCTGAATGGCGGACAAAACGTGGACAAATTTCATACATAACACACATGAAAAAAGTTCGACAGGTTCTTGCCATCATTGGCATTGTTTTACTAGTAGCATTATATGTTTCCGCAATGGTTCTTGCATTTATGGACGGTGAACGGGCACAGGCACTGATGCGTGCCGCAATCTTCTGCACCTTTGTGGTGCCTATTATGCTGTGGGTGTATACCTTTATCTTCAAACTGGTCAAGGACAGAAAAAACGAGAGCGATACCTATCATAACTCTGATGATGCATCCAACGAAGAATAATTCTATAGGAAGAAAAATTATTTATAAAAAAAGAAGCCTCCGCCGCCAATCAGATATTGGTGACGGAAGCTTACCGGGAATGCGTCAGGACGCATTCTTTTTTATTTTTCCATTTTTTCTTCCAAAAAATGCAGCAGACGGTTAGCCGCTGCACTAAGCGGCAGTCTGTCATCGGTAACAATACACATTTGGCGACATGGAATCTGCTTTTCAAACTGCAGTTCAAATAATTCCCCTGCCAAAATCTCATCCAGCGCAAAGTCACGAACCACATTGGCAACACCCAGCCCACGCTTTGCGAACTGAACCAGCATATCACTGGTTGCCAACTCAAATTCCGGGAAAAGCTCTACACCATCCTGGGCCAAAAAGCTTTCCACATAGGATCTTGTGGATGTCTCTCCTTCCAGACAGATCAATGGTATCTCTGTCAGCGCACGAAAGTCCAATGTCTTTCCCTGATACTTTTTATACTTCTCTCCTGCCACGAACACATCTCGAATGGTTCGTACGTTGCGGAGCTGTAAATGCTTATTTTCTGCCACCGGTGTGGTAATAACTCCAAAATCAATTCGCCCTTCCTGCAGATGGCTGATTGTCTCCGGCGTTGGAGCATTGGTCACACGAATCTTGATCTTTGGATACTTTTCATGAAAGGCTTCCAGATGATCCAACAAATAAAACTGCAGCGTCATATCGCTGGCACCGATTCGGATTTCTCCACTGTCAAGGCTCAGCAGTTCCTTCACCTTTTTCTCACCAAGACAGATAGCCTCGTAGCCTCGTGCCACATGGGCAAAAAGAACTTCGCCCTCCTGTGTCAGACGGACGCCCTTGGGCGTTCTGACAAACAGTTCGATTCCCAAATCATCCTCCAGATGTTTTACAGACTGGCTGACAGCAGGCTGAGAAAGGGACAATTCTTTCGCTGCCAGGGTGATGCTTTTATACTTCCCAACATAATAAAAGATTTTGTAATATTCCAAATTCAGATTCATTCCATTATTCACCTTCTATCAATACATCTTTAAATGGAAATGGCATGTCTGGCAAAAACTGATACGTCATTGTAGCATGGGCAATATCCTTGCCAAACTCATTGGTAATCTGTACCTGTATCACAGCAATTCGCTTACCGATTTTGACTGGTGTCGCCTCACCAATCAGCTTTTCGCAATGCATAGCCGGGTTTAAATAATTCATATTTCCGGAAATGGTAGTACAAGCCATCCCTACCGTATTGCAGCAGGCGCCGCCAACAGTATCTGCCAAAGTATATGCCACACCTCCATGGGCAGAACCGATTGGATTGCGATGCATGTCTGTCAAAACAATTTCCGCCTTTGCATACATATCATCCAATTCTGTCAACTGAAATCCAACGGCATTGATAAAACCGGTGAATCTATTTCTTGCATTTAATAATTTTTGATAATCTACTTTTCTTTTATACATACGATCTGTTTCTTTCCAATCCCTATTTCAATTTAACAAAAACATTATAAAAGAACACGATTCCCAAGTCTAGCAGGAATTCCATGCAAATACATAAAAAAGACTGCCGCAAATGCAACAGTCCCATTCATCTATGTTAAATTTCGATTGCTTTTGTAGCCGTAACAGCTAAGGCACCAGGACCGATATGGCAGGATACACTTAAAGAAAGTGGATTTACTACGATGTCATGTCCTGGGAAAGTAGCCTGTACTTCTTTTTTGAACTCTTCGATAGCAGCTGTCTTATCCTCTGTACCTGGTGTGTACGCCATGGAAATGTGCAACTTTCCTGGTTCACTTACACCGTAGCGGTTTGCTGCATCTTCAAGAACCTGCTTGATCATGATAGACTTTGCAAGTTTTACAGTTCTTGCTTTTGCAAATGCATCCAGTTTTTCACCCTGAATCTGAAGAACTGGTTTTAACTTCAACAGTGTACCAAGTGCTGCCGCCGCAGGTGTGATACGACCGCCTTTTTTCAGATATGTTAATGTATCAACCATGATGTAAATAGAAGACTCCATAGCGTTTGCCATCAGAATATCATGAATTTCCTGTGGTGTCTTTCCAGCATCTGCCAGGGCTTTTGCATCCAATGCAGCCTGTCTCTGTGTTACAGAGATACGCTGATTGTCAACAACCCAGACCTTGCCTTCATATTCATCTTCGCTTGCCAACATCTTAGACATCTGCATGGTGGAAGAAAGTCCGCTGGACATAGGAATCATAATGATCGCATCGTGTTCTTTTAACAACTCATCCCAGCAATCTGTCACATCAGCTGGAGCTGGTGTAGATGTTTTGATATCTGCACCTTCTACCAGTCTTTCATAGAATTGATCCTGTGCTAAAGTAATATCTTCTAAAAATTTTTCATCATTAATGTAGAAAGGCATTGGTATAACGTAAACGCCAAGTTCTTTTGCTTCTGCCTGTGTAATACCACTGTTGGAATCTGTAAGGATTGCAATTTTACTCATGTTCTCTTCTCCTGTTTTGTGTAATATTATATTCCGTACTCGTGTACCATGGAAAATGGTACGAAAAAACTTACTTAACCTTACAAATTTTATCATAAGAGAACACACTGTGCAAGCACATATTTTGATTTTCAAAATATATATTATTTACGTTGTGTTCTTTTGAGGTTTTGCGTCTGTTTTTCTTCTATAAAGATTTTTAATTTTCTAAGAATTCTATGGCCGCTTTGTATTTTTCTGCCCTTTTGATTGCCCACTCATCCATTGCTTCCAGGCGCGTTGGGTCACTATTATGGGAAAGATCCGCCAGTTTCACTGCCCTTGCAATCGGATTGTTCTTCAGCAACGCCACATATTCCATGTATGGAACTGCATCGTCGTGAGTGAGAAGCTTCAGCGCCTCCATTACATCCTCACCAAAACCCATTGCCTCCAGATCTTCAAATGTGTAATCAGTATCTTCCACCACATCATGAAGAAGCGCTACAATAGTGGTTGTCTCATCCTGCATCTGTTCCGCCAGATGAAATGGATGGAACACATATGGCAGGCCACTTTTGTCCAACTGTTCCTTGTGGGCTTCAAAGCATAATTTCAATGCACGTTTGATTTTCTCAGTGTAAATCATTTGATTCCTCCAAAAAAAGTTGTTACGTCAAGTTCAACCTCAACATAACAACTTTTCTTTTAAAAGTCAATGCGATATCTGTTGTTCCACAACACACATCGTTTTATACATCAATCAGCTTAACCACTATGCGTTTCTTTGCCTTCCGCTCTGTGACCAGATTCTGATAGCGGTAGATACTGAGTAACAACCCGATCAGAATAAAAGATATCACAGTGCCGCTTCCACCATAGGAAAACAGTGGCAAAAATACAGTTGTACCAGGAATCAAGCCCAGATTCATCAACACATATTCTGCAATCTGTACGGTAAAAATCAAGCCGCAGCTAATGCCAATCATGGTTCCTGCCTGATTTTTCTGCTTGATAGACATATGGAACATCTGGCAGCAGAAAAATGCCAGCAAGACAATAATAACAATCAACAGTAACACACCATAGGAAGCTGCCACATGGAGTAATACGTAATCACTTAAAACACCATTCACATCTGTCATGTGAGTATTCATCTGGCTAACACCTCCCAACCAGGAAACTTCTGTCAAAATCTCTTGAATCGGTCGCCAGCTGCCATACAACGCATGTTGTTCATTTCCTGTAAAAAAATATAGCAAACGTTCGGATACATACGTTCTTACATTTAGCAAACGTGATAGGATCAATCCACCGGATACCAGAGGAATGCCGATCAGGCAAGACCACAATATCCCAATAAACCGCTTTACTTTTACCGGATACCAGCCCTTTGCAATGGCATAGGTCAATACAAAACCTGCCATAAATATCAGATTTGCTAACACGACTGTACTGTATTTTCTTTGCCAGAAAATTAATATAACAAGTACCATAAAGCCCACCGGTATAAGTAAGCTCCTTTTACTCTGTTTTCGAAAATGATATAGCAAAATTCCAAACAGCGGAAGCGATAAATACAGCACAAAATGCCAGGAAATGGAAAAAGCACCAAGACTGATAAATAAGGCTCCATTGTAGTAATGAGAATTCACACAAAACAAAACACTGATTCCCAAATAGATCACTGCCAGCAGTTTCCCGTGCTGCACGATACGGGAATAATCAATCATACAGATTACCAGCATGCAGACAAAACCTATGATTACATACGCAACTTGGCGTTCAAAGAAAAACATTTCTCCCGCCTGAACCCAGGACACCCCCTGGATAGTCAGACCCAGCACACTGAGAATTGCCACCAGAATAATCATGCTCCAGGACATCTTTGGCTTATGAATCCGATCCAAAGATACACCTGTCTCCACCGGATCACCCATGGAGCGCACTGCCTTCTTTTCTGCCGTATCCGCATCAACACCAAACTCCATATAGACCTCCGCTTGGTCGTCAATATGTGCTTCAATCTCCTGCCCCACCAGTTCCTTCGCCTTATCATTGCGAATCTGGGACAGCAGAATCTCCATATATTCTTTCTTCCCCATCGCTATACCCCCATAAATAAAACATTTGCCACTGCGTCAGAGTATTCCTTCCACTCTTCCTTTTTCTCTTTCAGATACTTTTTGCCTTCTTTGGTAAGACTGTAGTACTTGCGGATCTTGCCATTCACAAAGTCCTCATAGACGGTCAGACAGCCTTTCTCCTCAAGAGAATGAAGTAATGGGTATAAAGTTCCTGCTTTCAGTTGGAAAATATTATTGGATTTTTTCTCCAGGGTTTCGATCATCTCGTAACCGTACATGTCCTTTTCTTCTAACAGTCGTAAAATCAGCATTGCGGTGCTGCCCGAGATTAAACTTTTGTCAACTGCCATTGTGTGCCTCCTTATATCGATTATCTATATATAATATATATCGACAGTCGATATATGTCAAGTAATTTTAGCACAAGCAACGCTTACCTCGATTTCACTTCGTTTCATCTCGGTATCCGTGCGTCGCACCAAAGTCACAAAAAAAGAAAGCCAACCACAAGTAAACTTGCGTTGACTTTCTCCTTTTATGACTTTTCTGCTTGTGCTAAACGCTTACATCATGCCGCCCATTCCGGCGCCTGCTGGCATAGCCGGAGCTGGTTCTTTGATTTCTGCTACTACAGATTCTGTTGTTAATAATGTGGAAGCTACGCTTGTTGCGTTCTGTAATGCGCTTCTTGTTACTTTTACAGGATCGAGAATGCCTGCTTCTACCATGTTCACGTATTCTTCTGTCGCTGCGTTAAAGCCTACGCCTGGTTCGGATTCGCGCACTTTGTTGATGATAACTGCGCCTTCTAAACCAGCGTTTGCTGCGATGTAGAATAACGGTGCTTCCAGTGCTTTTAAGATTACTTTTGCACCTGTTTTTTCGTCGCCTTCCAATGTTTCTGCCAACTTAGCAACTTCTTTTGTTGCGTGGATGTATGCAGAACCACCACCTGCGATGATACCTTCTTCTACCGCTGCTCTTGTTGCTGCCAAAGCGTCTTCCATACGAAGCTTGGATTCTTTCATTTCTGCTTCTGTTGCAGCACCTACGCGGATAACTGCTACACCGCCTGCAAGTTTTGCAAGTCTTTCCTGCAGTTTTTCACGGTCGAAATCAGATGTTGTTTCTTCAATCTGCATTTTGATCTGTGCGATACGTGCATCGATGCCCATTCTGTCACCAGCACCATCAACGATAACGGTTGTTTCTTTCTGTACTTTTACAGATTTCGCACGACCAAGCATATCGATAGTTGCTTCTTTTAAGTCAAGGCCTAATTCTTCAGAGATTACCTGACCACCTGTAAGAATCGCGATATCACGAAGCATTTCTTTTCTTCTGTCACCATAGCCAGGAGCTTTTACACCAACAACTGTGAATGTACCACGCAGTTTGTTTACGATCAGTGTTGTAAGTGCTTCCCCTTCAATGTCTTCTGCAACGATGAGAAGCTTTCTGCCGGACTGAACAATCTGCTCTAACAGTGGAAGAATTTCCTGAATGTTGCTGATTTTCTTATCTGTGATCAGGATAAATGGATCGTCTAATACGGCTTCCATTTTTTCCATGTCTGTTGCCATGTATGCGGAGATATATCCACGGTCAAACTGCATACCTTCTACAAGGTCTAATTCTGTCTGCATTGTCTTAGATTCTTCGATTGTGATAACACCGTCGTTGGAAACTTTTTCCATAGCGTCAGCTACCATGTTACCTACTTCTTCGTCACCTGCAGAAATTGCAGCTACTTTTGCAATGTGGTCTTTACCAGCAACTTTCTGGCTCATAGCAGCGATTGCAGCTACCGCTGTTTCTGTTGCTTTTTTCATACCACGTCTCATAACGATTGGGTTTGCACCAGCTTCCAGGTTTTTCATACCTTCTTTGATCATTGCCTGAGCAAGAACAGTTGCTGTTGTAGTACCATCACCTGCTACGTCATTTGTTTTTGTAGCAGCTTCTTTTACTAACTGAGCGCCCATGTTTTCAAACGCATCTTCTAATTCGATATCTTTTGCAATTGTAACACCATCGTTTGTGATGAGTGGAGCACCAAAAGCTTTGTCTAAAACAACGTTTCTTCCCTTTGGTCCTAATGTTACTCTAACTGTGTTTGCTAATTTATCAACGCCAGCTTCCAATGCTTTTCTGGCTTCTGATCCATATTTTAATTCTTTTGCCATCTTTTTTGCCTCCGAATTCTTATTACTATATTATTGTTACTGTTCAAAATTACTACTCAACGATTGCCAGAATATCATCCTGTCTAACGATAACGTATTCAACACCTTCTAATTTCACCTGATTGCCAGCGTATTTGGAGTAGATCACCTTATCGCCTACTTTCACCTGCATGGTAATTTCTTTGCCATCTACAATTCCGCCAGGACCAACAGCAATAACTTCTGCTTCCTGTGGTTTTTCCTGCGATGCACTTGTAAGGATAATACCAGATTTGGTAGTTTCTTCTGCTTCACAATGTTTTAATACAACTCTGTCATTTAATGGTACTAATTTCATTTTGGAACCTCCTGTGGTCAACAATCTTTTTCTAATTATTAGCACTCTTGTTGTTCGAGTGCTAACCCTGGAACTTATCATACGCTTTTTATATGTATTAGTCAAGTCATAATTTTATGAAGATTCTCTAAAAATCCAGAAAATCCATAATACAACATCGTTAGTCTATGAATTAAAAAAGAAAACCAGGGAACCATATGCACTATCTTTTCCCTAGTTTTTCCATTTTATCTTCTAATATACGAACTGCCTTAGATAAGGCCAAAATGTTTGAGTCCGTTATAGATGCCATCCGCATGAATATCGGTTGTCACATAGTCCGCAGCTGCTTTTGCTGCTTCTGTACCGTTGCCCATAGCTACTCCATGTGCCACGTATTCCAGCATTTCCACATCATTAATGCTGTCGCCAAAAGCGTATGTATCTGCATGGTCAATACCTAGCATTTCACAGACCGCCTGAATACCACTGGCTTTGGAATACCCTTTTGGCACCATTTCCATCACATGTCCGCTGTGATCCATAAAATCGTAGTCCTCTCCCAGCGCACTCATCACCGTATGATAATCTGCACCATTGATCAGAGTGGAAATCTTGCTTCCGCGCCAAATAGCGTCATTTCCTTCTAACGGATATGCCCATTCTTCCAAAAGCTTTTTGAGATAACTCCCATAGCCTGTCTTTATCAAGTCTTCATCCATAAAAAGCTCATTGATACCTTCTATTAAGATTGGCATATTATGTTCCTGCAACAAATAGATTGCCTTACGCAAAATCTCTGGCTCCAGTTCTACTGCCAGTTTCACTTCTTCTTTATATTCGATATATGTACCGCAACCGGCCAAAATCCCATCAAAACCAAGTGCATGCAAATGCTCCCCTTTGATCATAATACGGGAACGTCCGCTGCACATAAAGGTCAGATGTCCGTTCTTTCGAAGTTCTTTGATTGCTATTTTTGTACTTTCCGGAATTACATTTTCACGATCCCACAAAGTTCCATCGATATCAAAAAATATAGCTGCCATAGTTTCCCCTCTTTTATCTGTTATGTGCCAAACAATAATATCTTTTTTCTATGCGCCCAAGTATTTGACCACTTCCTCTATGGTTTCAAACACCTGCTGCGCCCCATGCTGCTCCAACTCCTGTCTGGTTCCAAACCCATAGGTAATACCAATACAGTCGATTCCTGCACAGCGAGCACCATTGACATCATACTTGGTGTCTCCAATCAGCACCACCTGTGTTCTATCTGGATGGCCCAGTCGTCTGAAGGCTTCCTGTAAAACCTGCTCCTTTGTATCAATCCTTCCATCCAGACTGGCTCCCACAATTTCATCCATTTTTTCTACCAAACCAAACTTGCCCAAAATCTGTTTGCACATGTTTTCTGGCTTTGAGGTGGTAATTACCTGCTTATACCCGGCCTGATGGAGGACATCGATTGCCGCCTCTACGCCCTCATATACACTACAGTAAAACATTGCGCCTCCATTGTAGTGCTCCCGGTATTTTGCCACTGCAAGTTCTGTCTGTTCTGCATCCATGTGGTAGCTTTCTCCAAAGGTAACACGCAGCGGCGGTCCGATCACCTGTCTTTTTTTGTCCAGATCAGGTTCTGTCATTCCAAAATATGCAAGCGCATAATCAAAAGACTCTGCAATCCCCGGATAGGAATTGATAATCGTTCCATCCATATCCCAAAAAATATATTTATACATGTTTCACTCCATCTAACATCTGCTTTACTGTTTGCCGTAATATTGGATGTACTTTTCCCGGGCAAAGCTGCGCCAGTGGTTCCAATACAAAGGTACGGTTATGCATATCAATATGTGGAATGATCAGATTATCCCGATCCATCACCAGATCATCGTAGAACAAAATATCCAAATCCAATGTTCTTGGTCCCCAATGAATCAGACGTTCTCTTCCCGCCTTTGCTTCAATTTCATGCAAGGCATCCAACAATTCCTCTGGTGCAAGCAACGTCTTAAGTGCCACTGCGCCATTTAAAAACACATCCTGCTCTACACCGCCATATGGCTCTGTCTGGATATAATCCGAAACGATAATATCTTTGTTCTGTGCCATATCCTTTAACGATGCTACCGCAAAGTCCAGTTGTGCTTTCTTATCTCCCATATTGGAGCCAATAGAAAGATACACCTGATGCCAACCGCGCTGAATCTGAACCGAAACATACTCCAGCGGCAAGCCAATCGGTGCCCATGGTTTTTTAATTTCCAAATCCACCTTATGTACCAGTGGGAACTGCAGTAATAACACTTCTGCCAACTGTTCAGCAGCCGCCTCAATTAACTGGCAGGTATTCTCTTTCATATAGTTTGTCATAAAATGACACACTTCTCCATAGTTGGTGGATTCCATCAGATTGTCCGTCTTGCCAGCATGTCTCGTATTCGTATACAGAGTGACATTTAGCAAAAACTTTTGTCCTAATGCAGTTTCTTCCTCAAAAACACCATGTTTTGCAAATACTTCCAGATTTTGAATTTTTATTATATCCATCTTTTTATCCTTTTATAACCTTCTTTTTACAAGATTTTTTATGAGGCGCTTTTTACTAACCATGCAATATGGCTTCCATCATTTTTACAGCATCCACATTGTCCTTCACATCGTGCACACGGACAAATGCACATCCCTTCATGACAGCCAATGCAGTGGTTGCTATGGTAGCCGCCCCACGCTCTTTGGCAGGCACATCCAAAGTCAGACCAATCACTGACTTTTTGGAAACCCCCAGCAAAATCGGATACCCTAATATTTCAAACGCCTCCAGTTGATTCAATACCATCAGATTGTGCTCATAGGTTTTGCCAAACCCCACACCTGGATCCAGAATAATCTTATCCCGGCTGATTCCATGTTTCAGTGCAATATCTACGGTATCAGCCAGATCCTGTAAGGTTTCCTGGATAAAGTCCTGATATTCGGTATTTTCTCGATTGTGCATCAGACAACAGGCGGCATCATACTTTGCGATCACATCTGCCATCGTCACATCGTACTTCAATCCCCAGATATCGTTGATCAGATCAATCCCTGCCGCCAGACCTGCATGGGCGACTTCCGGCTTATAGGTATCCAAAGATAATGGCACATCAAATCGGGCTTTCAATGCTTCTATCACAGGTACAACACGGGCAATTTCTTCCCGGTCTGAAATCTTTGTGTAACCAGGTCTGGTGGATTCACCTCCAATGTCGATAATATCCACGCCCTCTGCAACCATTTGTTCCGCATGCCGCAATGCCTGATCAATCTGATGATACTGGCCGCCATCAGAAAAAGAGTCTGGCGTCACATTCAAAATTCCCATGACGTATGTATGATTGTTGGTGTCAAAATCATATTTCCCTATTTTCACAGCAATCCCTCATTTCTTTCTTCTGATTATTCCTATCGATTCAGCTTCCAATGGTATGGTTTCGCTCCTCAGCAGTCCACTTACAGCTTTCCCTGGCTTCACAGGCAAAACAGAGTCTGCAGTCATGATCTGCCTTGGTAATATAATACTCCAGATTTTTCTGCTTCTCGGAAATGGCTCCATGGGAATGTTCCGATACCACGTCCATGATTTCCTTAACCCAGCGTTCTGGTGCTTCAATATCCTGCAATATCTGCATGGCCGGTTCCACACCCGAAACAGAATGATGTACACCTGTGCGATACTGCGCCACACGACCAATATCATGCAGCAGTGCGCAGGTATAAATCATGTCCTTTACCTCTTCTTTTTCATCCAGCCATTCACCATAGGAAGGACGCTTCCAATATAGCAGTCCCACATTTTGAGCGTTATTTTCCAGTCTGTCTTCCATGTAATACATCCAGGCCAGACGCGCCACATCGACACCGTGTTCCAACTCATGCCGACAATAGACACGATCCTTTTCCAACTGACGGATTTCCTGAACAAACGTTTCAAAAATTGGATGTTTTAAAACTCTATCACAATATTTCATAAAATTCTCTCAAACAATAGCAAAAGCTACTCCTCATTTTCTTTTCTATATTAAACACGCCGCGGCATGTACGTCTTTTACCTCTTTTAAGTAAGACAAGGAACCAAAGGCCACAACTGCTCCATCCGATAATTCTGCCAGTTCCATGGCGGTTTCTACTGCCATCCTGACATCCTTGCACTCGTATGCACGGACATCCAGGTCAAGGAGTGCGTCACACAAGGCTCTGGCAGACAAGGCTCTTGGATTGTCTGGTGTGACTGCATACACAACGTCCCCTTCTGTGAACATGATTTCTGCAATCTCCTCATAATCCTTATCCTGCAACACCCCCATAATGTAGATCACCCGCTGTTCCGAAAACATCCCCTCTATGGTCTGGCGCAGCTTTTTCGCCGCATCCACATTATGGGCTCCGTCTATATAAAACAATGGTTCCGTCCCAAGCAGTTCAAAACGGCCTGGCCACTTGGCATTGGCAAGCCCCTTTCGAATCTCTTCCTCAGACACAGGAAACCGATGCTGTAAAGCATGTATCACATCTATCGCCAACAGCCCATTCTGTTTTTGGAACGTTCCTTCCATGGACAGTTCGTATGTAAAATCAACCTCCGCTTTTCCTTTGTCAGAAAACGTATATGCAGCATTACATGCCTGTGCTTTTTTTATGATAACATCTGCCGCTTCCGGTTCCTGCCAGGTGGAAATCACTGGGCAATCCGGCTTGATGATGCCTGCTTTCACAGCCGCAATCTGTTCCAATTTTGTTCCTAAAAACCCCATATGATCCATGCTGACAGCTGTTAAGACACTTGCAGCCGGACGTTTTATCACGTTTGTTGCATCGGTCTCTCCACCCATCCCCACTTCAACAATACACAGGTCTGGTTTTTTCATAGAAAACCAATAAAAGGCCACTGCTGTCTCCACTTCAAACCTGGTTGGATGTGGAAACCCATTACAAACCAACGTTTCACAGGCTTGTTTCACCACTGCAAAGACTTCTGCCAATTCCCCTTTTCCAATCGGTGTATCATCGTATAAAAACTCTTCTTCATAAGAAAATACATCTGGTGTGGAAAAACGACAGACATGATAACCAGCACTGCGGTAGATGGCTGATAAAAACGCGCAGGTAGAACCCTTTCCATTGGTTCCCGCCACATGAATGACAGAGAGATCATCCTGCACATTTCCAAGTTCTTTCATCAATGCCCGGATACTGTCCAATCCAAGCACACTGCCATATTTTTTTGTTTCCTCTAAAAACTCCATTGCTTCCTGATATGTCATAAGGATACTTCCTTTTATTCTTTCTCAAACAATTTATTTTAGCATGAAACCGCACAAAAAAACACCCCTCACATCACTGTGAGAGGTGTAAATTTCATTTTATTTGATTGCTATGTAGAAATCTAACAAAATATTAGATTAATCCACCAATCTGTAAGAATAATGGTGCGAATACTACAGCAACGATTGTCATAAGTTTGATCAGGATGTTGATGGATGGACCTGATGTATCTTTGAATGGGTCACCTACTGTATCACCAACAACTGCTGCTTTGTGAGGTTCAGAACCTTTACCACCGTGAGCACCACCTTCGATGTGTTTCTTAGCGTTATCCCATGCACCACCTGCGTTGGACATGAAGATTGCAAGCATAACACCAGTTACAAGAGCACCAGCCAGGCATCCGCCAAGTGCTGCAGGTCCTAAGATGATACCAACAAGGATTGGAGCTACGATAGCGATAACACCTGGAACAACCATTTCTTTCAGAGCTGCCTGAGTAGAGATTTCTACACATCTCTTATGGTCAGCTTTGCTTGTTCCTTCCAGGATACCTTTGTCTTCACGGAACTGACGACGTACTTCTTCAATCATCTTGTTAGCCGCTTTGGATACAGCTTCCATTGTGATGGATGAGAAAAGGAATGGTAACATACCACCGATGAACAGACCAGCGATAACGGTTGGTTCAAGGATGGAGATTGCTGTTAACTCTACAGACTGAGAATATGTAACGAACAGAGCCAGCGCTGTTAAAGCGGCAGAACCAATCGCAAAACCTTTACCGATTGCTGCTGTTGTGTTACCTACAGCATCGAGAGAGTCTGTGATGTTACGAACTTCTTTCTCTAATCCGGACATTTCTGCAATACCACCAGCATTGTCAGAAATTGGACCATAAGCATCAACTGCTACTGTAGAACCTGTTGTTGCAAGCATACCTACAGCTGCAAGCGCGATACCATATACACCTGTTGTCTGGTAAGCAACGATAATTGCTACTGCGATCAGAACAAGTGGAATTGCACAAGACTGCATACCTACTGCAAGACCGCTGATGATATTTGTAGCGGAACCTGTTTCAGACTGAGCTGCAATCTTTTTAACATGTCTGTAATGATCAGATGTATACCATTCTGTAATCTTACCAATTAATAAACCAACGATCAGACCAGCAACGATAGCAACAAATGGTTTCATAGAACCAAGCATTACTTTTGAAAGAACTGCTGCTAATACAATTGTAATAATGTAAGATACATATTCACCTGTGTTAAGAGCCTTCTGTGGGTCACCACCATCTTTACCACGAACGAAGAAGATACCGATAATAGAAGCTACGATACCTACTGCGGAAAGAACTAATGGATAGAAAGCTGCGCCTAATGTACCTTCGCCACCGAACATAGCTGCTGCTGCAATACCCAATGTGATAGCAGAAATGATAGAACCTACATAAGATTCGAAAAGGTCAGCACCCATACCTGCAACGTCACCTACGTTGTCACCTACGTTATCAGCGATTGTAGCTGGGTTACGTGGGTCATCTTCTGGGATACCAGCTTCTACTTTACCTACTAAGTCAGCGCCTACGTCTGCTGCTTTTGTATAGATACCACCACCAACACGAGCAAATAATGCTACGAAGGATGCACCTAAACTGAAACCAAACAGAATAGAATCATTTTTTGTAATTAAGTAAATGATAGAAACACCAAAAAGGCCAAGACCTACTACGCAAAGACCCATAACTGCACCGCCACGGAAAGCGATTGCAAGAGCTGCTGCCATACCTTTTTCTTTCGCTGCATTTGCTGTTCTAACGTTTGCTCTTGTAGCAACACTCATACCACAGTAACCTGCGATGATTGAGAAAATTGCACCGATAACGAAGCAAATCGCTGTTGTCCAGCCAATGAAGAAACCTACAGCTAAGAATACGATAACAATGATAATTGCTAAAATCTTGTATTCAGCTTTTAAGAATGCCTGTGCACCTTCGTGAATCGCTGTTGCGATTTCTTTCATTCTGTCAGTACCTTCTGGCTGTTTTTTGATGAAAGATGCCAGAGCTGCAGCAACGATGAGTGCAAGGATACCGATGATTGGAACAATCCACATCAATGTTGTCATTTTAATATCTCCCTTCATATTAAATGGTTAAATGTTTCTGTGTGTACCGCTACCCTAAGACGGTACACATAAAAGAATCGCCTGCGATTCTTTTTCGCCCGAGCGGAATTGCAAAGCAATTAACTTCTTTTCCGCGAGGTGCGCATCTATGCACGTCAGTGCTTTTTTTGTTGTATAGGGAATTTGCAATTTCCTATACAACAACGAAAAGAAACCGGCAAATGTCGGTTTCATACGTCTGACGGATATTCTATCACAATAAAAAGTAATATGTCAACCATTGTTAAAAATTATACCCCATTATTTTTTCACACCTTTACTGTCTCTTTTCCCGATGTGAAGACGATTCAAATGAACCTCTTTTTCGTTAACAATGATGGTATTATCCTGCGCTTCATTCAGGACATATACGTTGACCAGTTCGTCTTTATCTGATAGCTTAATGCCACGTACACCGATAGCGGCTTTTCGTTTTTGAGGAATTTCTGATATTGAAATACGCAGAAACATGTTTTTCTTCGACTGCATTACCATCGTATCAGATTCTTTTACAATATTTACAGAAACAACTTTGTCGTCGTCTGCCAGTTTGGTTGCTGCGGTCGTTCGTTTTGCCACGTCAAATTCTGTGCCCTCTACCACTTTGATCATGCCAGACTTGGTTGCAAACATAAGCACCACGTCCTTCAAATCACCAAGACTGTAGATGCCTACCATAGTTTCTACACTGCTGGAGTAATTGCTCACATTGTCGATTGGAACGCCCTTATCACGGAACTTACCACTCGGCAGATCCAGAACTTTTGCCGTGTGGAGCTGACCGGTATCTGTAAACAGACACAACTTGTCTGTATTCATACAGTGAATAATATATTTATTCTCGGTATCTGCTGCCTCTTTATTTCTTTCATAAGTAGAAACATCGATGGTTTTCGTATAACCAAAACGATCCATCAGTACAACCACTGGTGCTTCTTCTATTTTCTTCTCTTCAAACACCACTTCTTCTGCATTTTCAATCACTGTTTTTCTTGGAACTGCATACTCTTTCTTGAATTCTTTCAGCTCTTTGATGATAACACGAGCCATAGAAGCCCTGCTGCCAAGTACGTCTTCGTAAAACGCAATGTTTTTCAGGTTTTCTTCGTGTTCCTTCATAAGCGCTTCGATTTCAAGACCAATCAGCTTGTAGAGACGCATTTCCAGAATGGCTGTTGCCTGACGCTCTGTAAAATGAAGTTCTTTTGCCATCTTTTCAGAAATTCTGGACTTAAACTTGATGCCCTCTGTTACACCATTGACCAGGCAATCTTTGGCCTGTTTGATGTTTTTGCTTCCGCGAAGAATTTCAATGATCAGGTCAATGACATCACAGGCTTTGATCAGACCTTCCTGAATCTCTTTTTTATCCAGTGCTTTTGCAAGCAATGTTTTGTACTTTCTTGTGGCAAGTTCATACTGGAAGGCTACATTGTGACGGATAACAGAAACCAGCCCCATGGTCTCCGGACGTCCATCTGCAACAGCCAGCATATTCACGCCAAAAGTATCTTCCAAACGGGTCTTTTTATATAAAAGGTTGCACAGATTCTGTGTATCAGCACCTTTTTTCAGGTCGATAACAATACGAATACCTTCCTTGGATGACTGGTTGGAAATATCAACGATATCCCCGGTCTTTTTAGACTCGACCAGTGCGTATACATCGTTTAGGAACTTACCAATATTCGCACCGATCATTGGATAAGGAATCTCTGTGATAACAAGGCGTTCCTTGCCGCCTTTTACCTTTTCTACTTCCACTTTACCACGAATCTTAATCTTGCCATTTCCTGTTTCATAGATAGAAACCAGGTCATCCTTGTTTACCACAATACCACCGGTCGGAAAATCCGGGCCTGGAATGATTTCAAGCATTTCTTCTGTGGTAATATCAGGATTTTTCATGTAGGCAATCACACCATCGATCACTTCTCCAAAGTTATGAGGTGGAATGCTGGTTGCCATACCAACCGCGATCCCTTCGGCACCATTGATCAGAAGGTTCGGCACCTTAACCGGTAAAACAGCAGGCTCTTTTTCTGTAGCATCAAAGTTTGGCACAAAATCGACTACATTTTTATCCAGATCCGCAAGGTACGCTTCCTGGGTCAGTTTCTGCAGTCTTGCCTCAGTATAACGCATTGCTGCTGCACCGTCACCTTCGATAGAGCCAAAGTTTCCATGACCATCTACCAGTGGTTTCCCCATCTTAAAATCCTGGGCAAGCACAACCAGTGCACCATAAATAGAACTGTCACCATGTGGATGATATTTACCCATGGTATCGCCCACGATACGGGCACATTTACGATATGGTTTGTCATAACGGATACCAAGTTCATGCATATCGTAAAGGGTACGACGCTGAACTGGTTTCAGACCGTCTCTTACATCTGGAAGAGCACGGGCTACAATAACGCTCATGGCGTAGTCAATATATGATTTTTGCATCAGTTCCGAGTAGTCGGTTCGGATGATCTGTTCTTGTAATTCCATTTATTATCTCCTAAATATCAAGTTCAGCATCGTTGGCATGGGCATAAATGAAGGCCTTTCGAGGCGGCACTTCTGTTCCCATCAGCATTTCTGTTACATCGGATGCCATACGGGCATCATCTATCTCGATGCGTTTTAACATACGGGTCTCCGGGTTCATGGTGGTATCCCACAACTGCTGTGGAGACATTTCGCCCAGACCTTTGTATCGCTGTAAGGTAAAGCTGCCTGTATGTGTCTTTTTGTAACGAGTCAATGCCGCATCATCATACAGATACTCTTCTTCTCCTTTGGATGGAATCACCTTGTAAAGCGGCGGCATTGCCACATACACATGTCCTTCAAAAATCAGTTCCGGCATAAAGCGGTAGAACAAGGTAAGGAGCAGTGTAGAAATATGAGCACCGTCCACGTCCGCATCGGCCATGATCACAATCTTGTCATAGCGAAGCTTTGTGATATCAAAGTCGTTGCCATATCCTTCAGAAAAACCACAGCCAAAGGAGTTGATCATGGTCTTGATTTCCGCATTGGCAAGAACTTTATCGATACTTGCTTTTTCTACATTTAAGATTTTTCCTCGAATCGGTAAAATCGCCTGGAAGGAGCGGTCACGGGCTGTCTTTGCAGAACCGCCGGCAGAATCACCCTCTACGATAAAGATTTCGCAGATGGAGGCATCTCTGCTCTCGCAGTTCGCCAGCTTGCCATTGGAGTCAAAGGAGAACTTCTGCTTGGTCAGCAGGTTTGTCTTTGCTCGCTCTTCGCTCTTACGAATCTTGGCTGCACGTTCCGCACAGGAGATGACCGCTTTTAATGTTTCTAAGTTTTTATCAAAGAACAACTGAATCTCTTCGTTGGTAACCTTCTGTGTCACCTTGGAAGCATCCTGGTTGTCCAGCTTTGTCTTGGTCTGACCTTCAAAACGAGGATCCGGATGTTTGATAGATACCACCGCAGACATCCCATTACGAACATCTGCTCCGGTAAAGTTGGCATCCTTTTCTTTTAAAATACCCAACTCTCTCGCATACTGGTTGATGACCGTTGTAAATGTGGTCTTAAAACCAGTGATGTGTGTACCACCCTCTGCATTGTAAATATTGTTACAGAAGCCAAGAATATTTTCATGGAACTCGTTGGTATACTGGAAAGCTGCCTCAACAGTAATTCCTTCACTCTCCCCTTTGTAGTAAATCACATCGTGGAGCACTTCGTTGTTCTTATTAATATCCTTAACAAACCCGATAATACCCTCTTCTTCGTGGTAAACGATGTGTTCTGGCGTCTCACCGCGAAGGTCATCATATATAATTGTCAGATTTGGATTCAGATAAGCCGTCTCGTGAAGTCTGCTCTTTACTTCATCTTCCTTAAATCTCGTTTTTTCAAAAATCTCCGGATCTGGCAAAAAGTTAATCCTGGTTCCCGTCTTTTTCGTTTTGCCAATGACTGGAAGCAGGCCATTTTCCAATTCCAACACAGGAACACCCTGGGCGTAACGGTCATGATGAATCTCCCCATCTCTGCTGATCTGCACATCCATATAAGTAGACAGCGCGTTAACAACAGAAGAACCTACACCATGGAGACCACCACTGGTCTTATACGCAGAGTCATCAAACTTACCTCCCGCATGAAGTGTGGTAAATACCAATCGTGCTGCTGAAACGCCCTTCTCATGCATTCCTACCGGAATTCCTCGACCATTATCTTCTACTGTACAGGAACCATCTGCTTCCAATGTTACATGGATCGTGTCACACTCTCCTGCCAGATGTTCGTCAACAGAGTTGTCCACAATCTCATAAATCAAATGGTTGAGACCCTTTCTGGAAACACTGCCGATATACATACCCGGTCTTTTTCGAACCGCCTCAAGTCCCTCCAAAACGGAGATACTACCTGCATCATACGTTGCTTTTTTTGCCATTACCTTCCCCTTTTCTTACTTGACAAAAGCGGATTTTATAATAAAATCCGCTTAAAAACTTATCGTTATCTTCTCTAAAAGTAATAAATGTTATTATTTAGTGTCTTCTGGTAATTTTAACCACAAGATATTGTAGCACACAATTTAAACATTTTCAATCTGCCAATCAATCGGTTCCAGATTATTTTTCTTAAGAAATGCATTGGTCTGGCTAAAATGCTTACATCCAAAAAATCCACGATATGCTGACAGCGGACTTGGATGTGGTGCTTCCAAAATCAAATGCTTTGGATTGTTTAACATGCTCTTTTTCATCTGGGCTGGTCTGCCCCAAAGTAGGAACACGATTGGTCGATCTTCCTTATTCACGGCTTCAATCACTGCGTCTGTAAACTTTTCCCAACCAATGCCACGATGGGAGTTGGCCTGATGGGCGCGAACGGTCAGAACGGTGTTCAGCAATAATACGCCCTGTTTTGCCCATTTTACCAAATAGCCATTATTTGGGATCTGGCAGCCCAGATCTTCCTTTAATTCCTGATAGATATTCACCAGTGATGGTGGAATATCCACTTCTGGTTTTACAGAGAAGCAAAGCCCATGGGCCTGTCCATCGTTATGATATGGATCTTGTCCAATGATTACCACCTTTACATCCTTTAATGGAGTCAGATGAAATGCGGTGAAAATATCGTCTGGTGCTGGAAATACCTTTGTCGTGTTATACTCCTGCGCTACCTTGTTATACAGTTCTTTGTAATATGGTTTTTTAAATTCCTGACTAAGTGGTATCATCCAGTCATTTGAAATTGCTGCCATAGTTTTCCCCTTATCTTAATGTGCCGTTTTTTCACATATGTTTCCATAGTGAATTATCTTCTGACGGAAACACCTTTATCTGCCAAATAGTTTTTCAGATCCATGATTTCCAGTTCTTTGTAGTGGAACAAAGATGCTGCCAGTGCTGCATCTGCCTTTCCTGTTGTCAGAGCGTCATAAAAATGATCTTTTGTGCCTGCGCCACCGGATGCAATAACTGGAATAGATACATTTTCTGCAATCAGTCTGGTAAGTTCAATGTCATACCCAGCCTTTGTGCCGTCGCAATCCATACTTGTCAGAAGAATCTCTCCTGCTCCAAGCTTGTCTACCTTCATCGCCCACTCAATGGCATCAATGCCGGTATCAATACGGCCGCCGCTTCTATAAATGTTCCAACCAGAGCCATCTTCTCTTCTTCTGGCATCAATCGCCACAACAACACACTGGCTGCCGAACTTGTCTGCCGCTTCGGAAATCAGTGTTGGATTCATAATTGCTGCAGAGTTTACAGAAATCTTGTCTGCGCCCTCACGCAAAATCGCCTTAAAATCGTCCACAGTACGAATACCACCACCAACGGTAAATGGAATAAATACTTTTTCTGCCACGCGGCGAACCATATCTACCACAGTGGTTCTTGCATCAGAAGTGGCTGTAATATCAAGGAAAACCAGTTCGTCTGCGCCGGCTTTGTCATAAGCGGCTGCGATTTCCACAGGATCTCCCGCATCACGAAGATCTACAAAGTTAACGCCTTTTACAACACGTCCGTCCTTTACATCCAGACATGGAATGATTCTTTTTGTAAACATTAGCAGTCACCTCCCTGGATATTTGCAAAGTTTTCTAAGATTTTCAGGCCAACGGTACTACTCTTTTCCGGGTGGAACTGGCAGGCAAATACATTGCCGCTTTCTACAGATGCATGGATACAGGTACTATAATCTGTGGTCGCCTTTACAATCTGTTCGTCCTCTGCTTCCAGATAATAGGAATGTACAAAATACACGTATGGTTCTTCGCCCAATCCGGCAAACAGTCTGCCATTGTTCTGCAGTTTCAAAGAATTCCAACCTACATGTGGAATCTTTAAACCTTCACAGTCTGGGATACGGACTATCTTGCCTTTTAAAATTCCAAGGCCCTCTACCCCTGGTGTTTCATCACTGCTTTCAAACAAAAGCTGCAAACCTAAACAGATGCCAAGGAAAGGAGTTCCCTTTGCTGCAACTTCCTTAATTACCTCTTCCAGGCCCAATCTTCGGATATTGCTCATAGCATCACCAAAAGATCCTACCCCTGGCAAAATCACCTTGTCTGCACTTAATATTTCCTCTGCTTTGCCGGTAATCATGCACTCCTGTCCAAGGTGCTGCAGCGCTTTTTCTACACTTTTCAAATTACCTGCATCATAATCAATAATTGCTATCATATATCCTCCCCGTTGACTAGAGTCCAAGTTCAAACCAGAACTCTACGCCATCCTCATGATTGATCACTCCACACTGCTGGTGGAAGGAATCCATGATGGCTTTTACAATAGACAGACCAATGCCGCTGCCTCCATACTCTCTGGTTCTCGCTTTGTCAACTTTATAAAATTTAATCCAGATATTTTCCAGATCTTCCTGCGGAATCGGCTTGCCCGTATTAAAGACACTGATTCGCAGACAGGTTTCTTTTTTCTCATAGAAAATTCTGATTTTCTTTTCAAATTCTGCATGGTTGATGGCATTGCTAAGGAAGTTGGTAAGAACCTCTTCAACCTTAAACTCATCCGCCCAGACATGCTCTGTCGGCAAATCCATCTCCACCGTAATCTCTTTTTGCTTCAACAGAATGGAAGAAGCATTTACTACACCATGAATCAATTCTGTAATATTGAAGCGCTCCATGGTCACCTGATCATTTCCAAATTCCAACTGATTCAAGGTCAGAAGCTTCTTAACCATTTGATTCATTTTATCCGCTTCATCGATAATGACTTCGCAGTAGTAATTTCTGCTTTCCTGATCATGGTTAATACACTCGGACAGACCTTCCGCATAGCCCTGAATCAGTGCTAACGGCGTCTTGAGTTCATGAGACACATTGGAAAGGAACTCTTTTCGCATCTCGTCAATCTGTTCCTTTTTCTCAATGTCCTGCATCAGCTGGTTATTGGCTGTTTTCAACTCGGAAATAGTTTTCTCCAAAGTGGAAGAAAGCTGATTCATATGTTCCCCAAGCTGATCCAGTTCGTTTTGTTCTGATATTGGAATCCGATTTTGAGATACATCTGCTTTTTTTCTGAAAAATGGCTTCTTTTTCGGACTCACATATTTGGCATCAAAGTCCAGAGCTACCATTTTTTTCGATATCTCCGTAAGCTGTAAAACCGGCTTGGTAATCCTGCGGCTCATGCCAAAACTGATCAGCATGCTGACAGCCAAAGCACAAATACCAACGTATAACAGAAACTTGTTTGCGATGATGGAACTTTCACGAATACTCTCCATATCCGTTCTAACAAGAATCGCATTGCCATCGGAGAGCGTTCCCCATAGCATAAGATACTCTGCATCATTCATCATACTATCTGCCATATGTTCAACCACAAAATTGTCGCTACTGTAGAGCACCCGGCGAGGCTTGTTGGCACCAGCGATCATCACATCATACAGCTGACGCTGAATCGTGGAAAAATCATACACAGAGGTTCTTGCCACTCTGCCATTGGGTTCCATGATAACAACAGAGATGTTCTGGGAAGAACACATCGCCTCAAAATCATCATTGAAATCAGAGGAATAAAGTGTACCATTTTCACTGGCTGTCTGCAATGTATCAAAGGACTCCATCAGGAGATTTCTTTTTTCAAACACATAATATTTACTTAAAAAAGTGGTGTTGACTACAAATAATGCAACAATCGTGCCAACTACCAGAATGATAATGGCAAACATAATCTGCCTGGTCAAAGATTTCTTCATGGTGTTACCTCGATAAGATGTATATCCATTGATCCGTCTTTTGCGGACTTTATTCTGTTAACGCATAAAAATGTACTATTATTGTATTCTAAACGGAAAGAGGTTACATTTCAACCAGGATTTTGGGAAAAGGGTGGAATTCACAGAAATTACATAAATAAAATCGCCAAAATTGTCTTCTACAGATATAAACACTACATTGTGAGCTAATTGGTGATTTACAAATTCATTTAATTGAATAAGTTCTGCAACATCACAGGCCAATGCTGAATAGTTATATGAATACACCTCCAATTAGCATTTCGGCAATAAAGTTTGTTTTTTGCCAAAATGCTACTTCAATATTAAGAACATAAAAAGGAAGGATACGAATGTATCCCTCCCGTAATTGTTTATACTTGTTTTGGTTTTTACTATTATTTTTATTTTCTCAGTGTTGATAGAATAATGTCAGAAGAGGGGTCTTTACACATGGAAAATTTAAAAAAACTGAGAACCAAAAATAAATTAAGTCAACAAAAACTAGCAGATATCCTGCATATCAGCCAACAGTCCATCTACAAATATGAAAACGGCATTACTACTCCGGATATGGAAACGCTTACTCGAATGGCTGATTTTTTTAATACGTCTATCGACTATTTGATCGGTTACACCGACATCGAGCACAAAATTGAGGTAGTTACAGAATGTATGCTGAATACGGAAGAACAGACTGTTGTTTCATTATATCGTAGCCTTTCTTCTTCTCAGAAAAAAGTGACTTTAAGAATGTTAGAAGAATTTAATAAGAGTATATAAAAAGAAGTCCACTTGGTCAAAACCAAGTGAACTTCTTTTTTAACACTCGAACTTATATCCCATGCCCCAGATGGTTTTAATATATTCTCCTTTGACTCCCATTTTGTTGCGGAGCTTCTTGACATGGGTGTCTATGGTTCTGGCATCCCCAAAATAATCGTAGTTCCAAACGTTGTTTAGAATTTTTTCACGGGATAATGCCAAACCTTTGTTTTCGATGAAGTAAGAAAGCAACTCGAATTCTTTGAAGCTTAGTTCGATATCCTGTCCATCGATGGTGACACGGTGGGCAGCTTTATCCAGAATGATACCTCCCACTTCCAGAGAATCTTCTCTGCTCAGGCTATTGGTGCGACGGAGGATGGCTTCTACCCTTGCAACCAATATTTTGGGACTAAATGGTTTTGTAATATATTCGTCTACACCAAGATCAAAACCCACAAGTTCATCACTTTCGTCGGACTTGGCTGTGAGCATGATGATTGGCACTTTGGAGTGCTCACGAATCTCTCTGCACACATCCCAGCCATTGATTTTTGGCATCATGACATCGAGAATGATCAGCCCTATTTCTTTTATTTTATAAAAAGTGTCAAGCGCTTCCTCTCCGTCACCTGCTTCTAATACTTCATACCCGGCACGGACTAAAAAGTCTCGCACTAATTTGCGCATTCTGCTTTCATCATCTACAACTAAAATCTTGATTGAATCCATGTATAGCAACCTTTCTTAATCGATATAGGCTACTGTCATCTTATCCATCGGGATTTCTCTTAATTCGTATGTTGCTTCTGTTGGTCCAAACACAGCAGAACCGGTTGGAACAAATCCTTCTGGAAGGTTTAATTTTGCAACTAAATCAGCATTGTTTGCAAGTGCTGCTGTAGCACCGTAGATTGCACAGCTTCCCATACCAAGGTCGATTGCTGCCAGACACATGTTGTGAACTATCATCGCTGCATTAGCGCTGTCAACGTTGCCCTGATTTGGTGTAGAAACAACAACCAGAATTGGAGCATTGTAAAGTGGTGTTCTGGATGGATCACCAAAAAATGCAGCCGCATTTCTGTCAATTTCGTTCAATAATTCTTTGTTTTCAATGACTGTTAAGTGAACGTTTTCAAACTTGCCCATACCTACCGGGGAAGAAAGAGCGGCTTTGATAACGGTGTCACGTTTGTCCTGTGGCACTGCTTCGCCTGTATAAGTTTTTACTGATTTTCTGCTAAATATTGTCTGTAATGTTTCCATATAAGACCTCCTGTTTTCACTCTTCTACTTTCAGATCCGACTTGAGAACTACATTTGCATTCTCACCAACGGTAATTTTACCAAAAACAGCCATAAAAGTAAAGGCAGGACACAGTTTCTTCACAACTGCACCTGCCTAAATCTCAGCTTAAACAATCATTGTTCTGTAAAACAGAAAGAACGTTTTTAATAATCAGACTTGATAATTCCATCTGTGTGGGATCTTTTTATGTACTCTTCAATCATTTCCACTGCATCATCAATGGAAATACGACTGGTATCCAGACAAATCTGGTAGTTTGCACAGTTGCCCAGTCTTTGCTGACTATAAAAATGATAATAGCTGGAACGTTCTTTATCAATGCGTGTAATCAGTTTTTCTGCTTCTGTCACACTGATGCCTTCTCGCTTGCAGACACGATCAATACGAGCACCCAGTGGCGCAGTTACGAACACGTTGATGACATTGTTAAAATCACGCAGCACGTAGTCTGCACAACGTCCCACGAACACACAGGATTCACGAGCCGCAATGTCGCGAATTACCTTGGACTGTTCCATATACAAATGCATTGGCACCGGCTGACCAGCAAAATAGATAATATTGTGGGCTGGTTTTTCATCATGCTTTGTAATATAGTTTTCACTCATACCGCTTGCTTTCGCAGTCTCGATAATCAGTTCTTCATCATAACATTTGATACCCAGTTTTTTTGCAACCAGCTCGCCAACATAGTGACCGCCACTGCCCTTCTGTCTACTGATTGTGATGATTAAATTGTCTTTACTTAACATTTAAAATCCACCCCTTTCCATGAGACATTCTTGTCTATTGTGAATTAATATCACTATTATTGTAACCCAAATTTGCAACGTCATCAATGACCTTTTTGTATGGCGCCACCATAAATTCTGTTATTTTACCACCCATTTTTTTCTGTACTGATGGCATGGACAGCATTTTTCCGGCAAACATCATTGCGATCATCTTGCCTCGCTGCTTCTGCGGCAGGTCATTGTATGCACCATGAGCCTTGTAAAATTGATGGTCTGCTTTCATAATACCACGCATTACGTAGATTAGATCTCTGAAAATTTTACTGCCGCCAACACCATAAAAATCTTTTGGGCGCACCCAATGAGACTCCATGGCCTGATCCATCACCATTGCCATGTTTTTGATATCCACTGCAATGTTTTCTGATGACATGTTATCTTCTGCTGCTACAACACCAGCGAAGAAATTGCCGCCCACCTGAGCGCGGGCTTCCACTACCATACGAAGATTCATCTCCTGACTGTAATTTCCATTGATCAGATAGCCAACTGGCGTTCCTTCCATAACTGTTCGATGTCCATTACAAAACTGGCGGTCATCAAAGGCCTTAAAACAGG
The DNA here is from genome assembly GCA_017472565.1 of Eubacterium sp. Taxonomy (GTDB): domain Bacteria; phylum Bacillota; class Clostridia; order Lachnospirales; family Lachnospiraceae; genus Brotonthovivens. Next base: position 14,222 of record JAFUPY010000058.1, on the reverse strand, counting down.
AATGGGCATAATGATTCTCAATGGTAAATGCATAAACCATCCCATTACAATCCTGAATTTCATTGCGAAGATAGTCATCAAATCCATCTTTGTAAATGCACTTACCACTGATCGCACACTGCAGACATCCCAGGCAACCGCCGGCAAATGGAAACTGTCGGATATTGCAGATTTTCACTTCCGCGGATGTGGCTGCAGTAAAGTCAGCAATCATATTCCGCAAGGTGACATCGTCATCTGCACAGCTTGTGATAATACTGATCTTGCGGTTGGTTGTTTTTTCAACGGGCGCAAAAGATGCTTTATAAAGCGCTGTTCCAGATATTAAAGTGTCTTCGGAACATTTATTCATATCTTCTTTGTTTTTGAATGAAGCATGAGTACCAGCCATTTTACATATTGGCTTCGTGCAAATATCCTTTTCTATAAAAAACATGGTCTGCTCAAAAAAGCTTCTTGCCTCCAACTGCCCCTTTTCATGCAGCAAGTCTTCCATATCTGCAGAAAGACCCGGCAGATATTTCAATCCCATATCATGACAGTTTTCTTCAACAAATTTGTGCGCTGTCACATCATAAAAATGCTTGGAGGTACTGATTTGTGTAGCATACTTACCTGCCAACTTCATGCCGCCAGCTGCAGCATGAATCTTCATTAACTCAAGAAAGCGATGCATCTGATATGGCACTAAAAACGTATACACAGGATAGGAAAAGATCAGCAAGTCTGCGCGCTCAATGGCTTCTTTTGCCTGAGTAAAATCAGTTTCATAAAACCTGATTTTTTGTCCAACAGATAAATAAAAAAAACTATGTTCTGGATGTAATTTTTCCAGATACAATGACGTATACAAGGTGCCGCTGTTGCCGCCCTTTGGGCTGCCGTTTAACACTAAAATATTCATAACCACGTTCCCTTTTTATGATTCTCTATATCTTTATAGAATCATTCGTTTTTGTAAATCACTCATTCATTATCGAATAAAATTGGTTCTCTGCCATTCTTCCTTTTCAGGCAATCCATAAGCTTCCTTGCCAAGAGCAATACTCTTAAGAAGGAAAGACATGTTGTTTGCCAAAGTACGCATGGTCTGTAATCCTTCTGCATCCTGGGCAGCCTCGCCTGGTGCCGCTCCGTGTACGCTGTTCCAATACTGGCTGGAAGCCACAGGCATTCCGGCAATTGTAAAGTACTTGTTCATTTCATCAAAAGTAGAAGAACAACCACCACGTCTTGCCACTGCAACGCTGGCACCAACCTTCATGGTTTTATCAAAACCGGTGCTGTAAAACAGACGATCCAGGAATGAGATTAACGTCCCGTTAGCAGATGCATAGTAAACCGGACTTGCGATAACCATCCCATCCGCTTCTGCAAACTTTGGTGCCACTTCGTTTACAAGGTCATCAAACACACATTTTCCACTTTTATAACAGCTTAAACAGCCAATGCATCCACGAACAGCCTGGCTGCCCACCTGGATAATTTCTGTTTCAATGCCATTTTCTGCAAATATTTTTTCCATTTCTGCCAAGGCAATAGCTGTGTTGCCATTGGTCTTTGGACTACCGTTGATCATTAATACCTTCATGCCTATATTCTCCTTTTAACATTTCATTGTTTCCTTTCCTCTTATTATACTAAAAAAACGAACTAAAAAACAGCCTTCTTTCGAAGACTGTTTTTAATGGAGGTGAGGGGAATCGAACCCCTGTCCGAAATCCTATTCACTGTACTTCTACGAGCGTAGTCTCTGTTTTGACATTCCCTCCTGCACACACCCAAAGACAGGTTTATGCATTCAGTAGCTTCATGTTACGCCCACATACGCAAAGCTTTGTATGTGTCGTTTCCTGCATTATTTGATGCTCGATTGCTAAGGTGCAGGTCCCCTAGGTCGAACAAGCTGCAATTAGGCAGCTACTGCTAATTTTCTATTATCAGCGTTTATATTTAAGTTTGGCATTTAACGCATTCCATGCGGCCCGCTTCTCCAGCTTCAAAAACCCCGTCGAAACCAGTACACCCCCTGAACATACTCCAGAGGATAGCTGTTATCCAAACAGCCAACTCATCTCCCGTGTTTTTCTGACAATAGTAGCAATTCCTATATAAGATGGTTAATATAACCCCTTTATCTTATAGTCACGTTCTGCCTCGCGGCGCTGATCCTTCTTGGCAATGTCCTGACGTTTGTCGTACAGCTTCTTACCCCGGGCAAGACCAATCTCAACTTTGATCAGACTGCCTTTGAAGTATACCTTAAGTGGAATCAGGGTGTAACCCTTCTCCTTGATCTTGCCGGCAATCTTGTTGATCTCGTATTTGTGAAGCAAAAGCTTCTTTGGCCGAAGTGGATCCTTATTGAAAATGTTGCCTTTCTCATAAGGACTGATGTGCATGCCATAGGCAATGACTTCACCATTTTCGATACGAACAAAGGCTTCTTTCACACTGCATTTGCCCATACGGACAGACTTTACTTCTGTGCCGTGAAGGCTGACACCAGCTTCATAGGTCTCATCGATGAAGTAGTCATGGTATGCTTTTTTGTTGTTCGCAATGAGTTTGATACTGTCTTTTCCCATATCTCGTCACCGACGATTCCTTTCTAAAAACTTGCTGTATCATTGTCTGGTCAGCTATTAAAAACTAACACTTTTTAGGTCAGATTTCAACCCTTTTTCTAATTATTATACTACAAGTATAAATATGATTTTCCTTTATCTTCCGAGAATACATTCTTACAGTTTCATCCGCCTACAAGGTTTCTACCAACGCAAAATCTATGGTTCTTGCCAGCATGTCGCACTCTGCCACACGGATACGCACCTTTTGTCCCAGCTTGTAGCGAATGCCGCTGTTTTCACCCACCAATTCGTAGGAGTTTTCCCAGAATTCGAAGTAGTCTTCTTCTAAAGTGGTGACGCGAACCATGCCTTCCACGGTGTTTTCCAGTTCTACATAGAATCCGTAGGCTGTTACGCCTGAAATGACGCCGTCAAATTCTTCACCGATATGATTGGACATATACTGGACTTTTTTCAGCTTGATGGTCTCACGCTCGGCTTCATCAGCGCGGCGTTCTAAAGAACTGCTGTCTGCTGCTACTTTCGGCAATATCTCATCATAATGGGCAATGCGTTTGCCATTCATACGTCCACGAATGCTGTCCTTAATGATTCTATGGATCTGCAGATCCGGATAACGTCGAATTGGGGAGGTAAAGTGACAATAATAATTTGCCGCCAGCCCAAAGTGTCCCACACATTCTACGGAATATTTTGCCCGCTTCATGGAACGAAGGGTCAGTCTGGCGATCAGACCTTCCTGTGGGGTATCCTCGCTTTTTGCCAAAAGCTTCTGCAGTTCCTTTGGATGAATCTGGGAGTTTCCTGTATGAATATGGAATCCAAAATTGTTGATGAAGGTGCTTAACTGCTTGATTCTGTCCGGATCTGGTTTTTCATGGGTACGATACACAAATGGAATCTCCTGCCAGAAGTAATTCTGTGCCACCGTTTCATTGGCAATCAGCATAAAGTCTTCAATAATCTTGGTTGCTGCATTGCGCTCATATGGTTTGATTTCAATCGGCTCGCCCTGTTCATCCAACAGTACCTTTGTCTCTGGAAACTCAAAGTCAATAGAACCACGCTGTTTTCGTTTCTGACGCAAAATGTCTGCCAGTTCCTTCATCAGGAAAAACATATCCACAAAGTCTTTGTACGCTTCTGTCACTTCCGGATTTTTATGGGTAATGATCTTGTTTACATTAGTATATGTCATTCTGCGGTCAACGCAGATTACCGTCTCTGCAATGGTGTGATCCACCACATTCCCTTTGGCATCAATTGTCATGATGCAGCTAAGAGAAAGTCTGTCTTCCCCCTGATTCAGAGAACAGATTCCATTGGAAAGCTGACGTGGCAGCATCGGGATCACACGGTCCACCAGATACACACTGGTGCCTCGCTTCAGTGCTTCATGATCCAGGGCACTGTTTTCCTGCACATAGTTGCTGACATCGGCAATATGAACGCCCAGAATGTAGTTAGCACCTTCTTTGGAAATGCTGATGGCATCGTCAAGATCCTTGGCATCTTCTCCATCAATAGTCACGGTCTGCAGATGTCGAAGATCCATACGACCTGCCATATCTGCCCCTGTTACAGGCTTCGCCACATTTTCCACCTGCCGTTTTACCTTTTCCGGAAACTCTACCGGAAGATCATATTCCTTTACGATGGATATGATATCCACACCAGGGTCTGTGATATGACCAAGAATTTCCACCACTTTTCCTTCTGGTTTCTTGCCCTCTTTTCCGTAGGAAGTCAGGTCTACCACAACTTTATGGCCATCCACTGCGCCTTTGGAACGTTCCATTGGAACAAATACATCCCTGGTGATACGCTGATTATCTGGTCTGACAAAGCCGAAGTTACCGCCTTTTTCGTAAGTACCAACCAGTGTAGTGATACCGTGCGACACCACCTTTACAACCTGTCCTTCCTTACGCCTGCCTCTGGATGGACGGACAATGACCTGTACGGTATCCTGATGAAAAGCACCATTCACCTTGGTCTCTGGAATAAAAATATCTTCTTCCTCGCCCTCAATGCGGACAAAACCAAATCCTCTTGGATGCGCCTCAAAAACACCTGTGACTACCGGATTCCGTCCCTTGGAATACTTGCCATTGGAGGAAACTTCCACTTTACCTTCCGCCACCAGCACGTCCAGCACTTCGTGGAGCTCATGGCGCAATTCCTTTGGCACATTCAAAAGAACTGCCATGTCCTTTGCTTTCATCGGCACATACAATTCGTCACAGATAAACTCATATATTGTTTTTTTACGCTGTTCTAATAACTCTTTATTCATTCATACTCCTGTTTAAATTAATGCATATATCCTTAGTCTGCGAAATATAATATCTTTTATACAGAATAAAAAAGACTGCCGCATCATAACGACAGTCTCTAAAACCTATGCAAATCTTGCAATACATAAAAACGCAGCAATGGCAAGGAATAAAATAATCAGCACTCTTGTAACTTTGATCAGTACGCCTTCCATAGAACGGCCTTTATTTTTTCCCCAGTAAGAATCAGCAGCACCTGCTAATGCACCAAGTCCGCCATGCTTACCTTCCTGCATTAATACTACAATTGTCAATATAACACATACGGCGATAAATACTACCATTATGATTGTTCTTAAAATATCCACGTTCACACCTCCCACGGATGTCTATCTAATACAACTAACACATTTTATCACAAGGGCTTGTTTATTTCAAGTATAATATTCATTGATAAAACAAATTTTTTCATTTTAATTTTACTTGTTGAAATCTTCAAAACGCTATTTATCCCAAAATCTCCGCTGCTTTTTCCAGCGCTGCTGCCACCACTTTATCCATATCGTAATACTGATATGCACCAAGACGTCCGCCAAAAATCACATTGGTTTCTTTGGCTGCCAGTGCTTTGTACTTCTGGTACAAAACTGCATTTTTCTCATCATTGATTGGATAATATGGTTCAATGCCCGGCTGCCATTCCATGGAATACTCTCTGGAAATAATAGTAAAGTCCTGCTGCCCGAATTCAAAATGCTTGTGTTCGATGATACGTGTATATGGGATCTCTGCGGCTGTATAATTCACCACTGCATTGCCCTGATAATTATCTTCTGCCAGTCGCTCTGTTTCAAAACGTACGGAGCGATACTCGAGTGGACCATAACAATAATCAAAATACGCGTCAATCATACCAGTATAAATCACCGTATCCGCCACATCCGGATTGTCCTTTACAAAGGTTTCGTAAGGAGTGTTCAAACGGACTTCCACATCTTTCAGCATTTTTTCCACAATCATTGTGTAACCGCCAATCGGGATTCCCTGATAACGATCATTAAAATAATTGTTATCATAGGTAAATCGAAACGGCAGACGTTTGATGATAAACGCCGGCAATTCATTGCACGGACGTCCCCACTGTTTCTGGGTATATCCTTTGATCAGCTTTTCATATACATCTGTACCGGCCAAAGACAGCGCCTGTTCTTCCAGATTTTTAGGGTCCGTAATATGTAAAGATGCTTTTTGCTGTTCAATGATCTCTTTTGCTTCCTTCGGTGTCTTGATACCCCAGAGTTTGCTGAAAGTGTTCATATTAAACGGCAGGTTGTATAGTTCATCCTTATAGATCGCCACCGGTGAGTTGATATAGTTATTGAACTCTGCGAACTGCTGCATATAGTCCCAGATGGCCTTGTTGCTGGTGTGAAAAATGTGGGCTCCGTACTTGTGGACGCGAATCCCGTCCACATCCTCACAGTAAACATTTCCGCCAATGTGATCACGCTTGTCAATGACAAGACATTTTTTCCCTTGTTTTGTTGCTTCGTAGGCAAACACCGCCCCGTAAAGACCGGCACCTACGATTAAGAAGTCATACCCCATTTTAAACGTCTCCTCGCGTTATTTATTATCAATACTCATTCTAATGTATCAAAAAAGGCCACCTATGGGTAGCCTTTTCCTTCTTATTTTTTTATTAATAATGACTTTCCCGTCATTTCTGCCGGCTGTTCCATACCCATCATTTCAATCAGTGTTGGAACGATGTCTGCCAGGCAGCCACCTTCTGCCAATTTATAGTCTGCATCGTAGTTGATGAGAATAAATGGCACTGGATTGATGGTGTGTGCAGTAAAGCTTTCACCAGTTGCATAGTCAATCATCTGCTCTGCGTTTCCATGATCAGCACAGAGGAACATCTGACCGTCCACTTCTTTTACCGCTTCTACCGCTCTGCCAACGCAGGTATCTACAGCTTCGATGGCTGCGATTGCCGCAGCTTCTACACCGGTGTGACCTACCATGTCTGGATTTGCAAAGTTGATGATGATTACATCATATTTATCGGACTTGATTGCTGTTACCAACTTGTCACACACTTCGTATGCGCTCATTTCTGGTTTCAGATCGTAAGTTGCTACTTTTGGAGAGTTGACAAGGATTCGATCCTCCCCTTCATTTGGCTCTTCCACACCGCCATTAAAGAAAAATGTTACATGGGCGTATTTTTCTGTCTCTGCGATACGGGCCTGGGTCTTGCCATGGGCAGCCAGATATTCTCCAAATGTATTGGTCAATTCCTGTTTGTGGAATGCAATTTCTTTATTTGGAATGGTCACATCATATTCAGTAAAACAGATATATGTCACATCTTTTCTAGGTCCCCGCTCGAAGCCATCGAACGCATCCATGCAGAAGGTTCTTGAGATTTCACGGGCTCTGTCTGGACGGAAGTTATAGAAAATGATGGAATCTTTATCTGAAACTGCTGCAATCTGTTTTCCATTTTCTGCAATGGCTACAGGCACAACGAACTCATCTGTCACTCCAGCATCATAAGAAGCCTGGATGGCTTTTACTGCATCTTCTGCATAGTTTGTTCCTACACCTATCAGTGTCTTGTACGCTTCCTGTACACGTTCCCAACGGTTGTCACGATCCATTGCATAGTAACGTCCGATGACAGACGCAATCTTACCGACACCGATTTCATCCATTTTTGCCTGCAGTTCTTCGATAAATCCCTTGCCAGAGGTTGGTGCGGTATCACGTCCATCCATGAAACAGTGCACATATACCTTTTCCACCCCTTCTCTTTTTGCCAGTTCTAACAATCCATACAAATGAGTATTGTGGCTGTGGACACCGCCATCGGAAAGCAGACCATACAGATGCAGTGCAGAATCATTGGCCTTTACATTGGCAATTCCCTTTAACAGCGCTTCATTTTTAAAAAAGTCTCCGTCCTGGATTTCCTTTGTAATACGTGTCAGTTCCTGATACACAATGCGGCCGGCGCCCATGTTCAGATGTCCAACCTCAGAGTTGCCCATCTGACCGTCCGGAAGACCTACTGCCAGACCGCTGGCATTGCCGGCAACAAATGGATAGTCCTTCATCAGACCATCCATCACTGGGGTTTTTGCCTGAAACACAGCATTTGCCTGTTTTTTTTCATTCAGACCAAAACCATCTAAAATCATTAAAACCGTTGGTTTTTTACTCATTCTTTATTCCTCCAACCTTCTGTTCTTATCTTTATTCAAACCTGTACCATATTAGCACAAAGTATCTTTCCACCTCTTATATTTTACATGCCAGTTATGGAATCTGTGTCACCAGACCCGTTTCATCGATATGGGCATCGTCTGAAGAAATCCGATTCATAAAATCAATGATCTCCTGTCGTTCGTCCCCTTCTGCCATATAAGTTTCACAGTTTTTTTGCACACATGGGATAAAACGGAACGCAATATTGCCATCCTTGTCAATGACTACCTGAGAAATACCGGTATCAATGGTCTTATAGTTAAACCAGAAGTTTCCAAGGCTGTATATCACCGGTACACCGTCCACATAATCCATACCCTGGAGACAATGGGTATGTCCGCCAATGATCACATCTGCCCCAGCTTCCACAAACTGCTGCGCAAGACTGACCTGGTCACCTTCGTAGTAATTGGTGTTTTCTGTACCCCAGTGAACAAACGCAATCACATAGTCACTTTTCTCCTCTGCTTCAGCAATTACCTGTAAAAACTTGTCCGGATTCAGAGTTTTTAATACTCCTGCTCTGTCCTCTGTTGCTTCCTTGGTATAATTGGTAGAACGCTCAATCTGTGTTGCGGATACAAAACCAATCACCTTGCCATTCATAACAAAATAGACCGGCTCCATGGCCTCGTCGATGTCTCGTCCTGCTCCAACATAAGGGATACCGGCTCCTTCCAGCACTTCCATAGTCTCAACCAGCGCTTCCGGGCCATAGTCATAGGCATGATTGTTTGCCAGAGAGGCAATATCAGCCCCCATATCTACCAGTACCTGTACTCTGGACGGCTTGCCACGAAACAGATATGCTTTTCCTTCCAGTGGTGAACCCTTGGTACTTAACACATATTCATTGTTGATCATCAAAACGTCTGCGCTCTGAAGCTCACTCATAATGTCTGGAGACAGACAGTCATAGATGCCATTTGGCTGTGCGTCCATATATTCTACTGTTCTCCAGCCTTCCGACAGGCAGATATCCCCGATAAAATCCATTACGATTTCATCTTCACTGGCACATTCCTTCCAGATAACCTGGTCACCCTCTTCAAAACGGGCTTCTATCTCTGCTTTTGCCATTGCTGCCAATTCTTCTTCTGTCAGTTCAACCTGCTGGATGTCTCCCTGTACCTGCGCTTCCTCTGTCTGGTTATCGCTTACCACATCCTGACTGTTTGCCAAAGAATCGCCACAACCACTCAATGCGATTCCAATCGCAAACACAACGATAGCCAGAATGACTACAAATAGGATTCGTAAAAAACGATGTACACCGCTTGTCTGTTCTCTTTCCTGTTTTTCCACAATCCATACCTCTTATGTATTTTCTTAGAAAAAGGGATTCCAGATGTTCCATCTTGAAATCCCTTTCCAATTCTTTTCTCAGCGAAAGGAATCCATCTCATCATAGACCTTTCGTCAAATGCTTTCAACTACTTTTTGTAGTTTACAATATCACCAAATTCTGGTTTTAAGGATGCTCCGCCTACTAAACCGCCATCAATGTCTGGTTTTGCAAACAGTTCTGGAGCTGTTTTTGCATTGACAGAACCACCGTACTGAATACGGATGGCTTCTGCTGTTGCTTCGTCATACAGTTCAGCGATGCAGGCACGAATGGCACCGCAAACTTCCTGTGCCTGCTCTGCGGTTGCTGTTTTGCCTGTACCGATAGCCCAGATTGGTTCATAAGCGATCACTGCTGTTTTTGCCTGTTCTGCTGTTACATTTAAAAAGGCAATCTTGATCTGCATACGGATCCAGTCAATGGTAATGCCCTGTTCTCTCTGCGTGAGAGACTCACCACAGCAGATAATTGGAGTGATACCATGTTCAAATGCTTTCAGCACTTTTTTATTTACAGTTTCGTCTGTTTCTGCAAAATATTCTCTTCTTTCAGAATGCCCCAACACAACGTATTTTACACCAGCATCCACAAGCATTGCCGGGGAAATCTCACCTGTGTAAGCACCACTTTCTTCATAATACATATTTTCTGCACCGATGCAGATGTTGCTGCCTTTGGCCGCCTGCATCGCAGGAATAATATCGATTGCCGGTACGCAAAAAACAACATCAACGTCATCGTTTGCAACCAGTGGTTTTAATTCGTTTACCAGAGCAACTGCCTCGCTAGGAGTTTTGTTCATTTTCCAGTTGCCGGCGATAATTTTTCTTCTAGCCATAACCTAAATCCTTTGATTCTATTATTTTTATTGTACCTTCGCCGGAAAAAATTGGCTCTTACAAACCTTAAGACGGTTGGCTCGAGGCAATTTTTCTTCCTGCTACGGGGATAAAGTCAACAAATTCCGTGCTGCATTTAATTAAGCACAAAATTAACGATCGCTTGCGGCTACTACGCCTGGTAATTCCTTTCCTTCTAAGAACTCCAGAGACGCCCCACCACCTGTGGAGATATGTGTCATCTGATCACCAAATCCAAGCTGGTTTACTGCTGCTGCAGAGTCGCCGCCACCGATGATGGTTGTTGCATCGGTTTCTGCCAGTGCTTTTGCGACTGCGATAGTACCTGCTGCCAGTGTTGGGTTTTCAAATACACCCATTGGTCCGTTCCAAACAACGGTTTTTGCTGTCTTAGCCGCTTCTGCATACAGTTCTCTTGTTTTCGGTCCGATGTCCATACCTTCCATGTCTGTTGGAATCTTGTCTGCATCTACCACTACCGTGTCGATTGGTGCATCGATTGGGCTTGGGAAGTTAGCTGCACATACAGTATCCACTGGAAGCAGCATTTTTTTACCAAGGCTTTCTGCTTTTGCCATCATTTCGTTACAGTAATCAATCTTGCTGTCATCTACCAAGGAATTACCGATTTCGTAACCTTTTGCTTTTAAGAATGTGTATGCCATACCACCACCGATGATCAGTGTGTCACATTTTTCTAATAAGTTGGAGATAACGTTTAATTTGTCCGCAACTTTCGCACCACCAAGGATTGCTACGAATGGTCTTTCCGGATTGTTTACTGCGTTGCCCAAGAACTCGATTTCCTTCTGCATCAGGTAACCAACGGCCGCTGTTTCTACTAATTCAGAAACACCTACGTTGGAGCAGTGAGCGCGGTGCGCTGTACCGAATGCATCATTTACGAACACATCACAAAGAGAAGCTAATTCTTTGCTGAACGCTTCGCCGTTCTTGGTTTCTTCCACGCGGTAACGTGTGTTTTCCAATAAAATCACATCACCGTCCTGCATTGCTTCTACGGCAGCTTTTGCATTTGGTCCAACCACTTCGTTGTCTGCTGCAAATTTTACTTCCTGACCAAGAAGTTCAGAAAGACGAACTGCCACTGGAGCTAAAGATAATTCTTGTTTTGGTTCTCCCTTTGGTTTGCCAAGGTGAGAGCAGAGGATCACTCTGCCGCCGTCAGCAACCAGTTTTTTAATGGTTGGAAGCGCTGCAACCAGACGGTTTTCGTCTGTAATCTTGCCTTCTTTTAATGGTACGTTAAAATCACATCTGCAAAGAACTTTTTTGCCTTTTACATTGATATCATCTACGGAAACTTTATTTAACATGTTTTTCTCCTCTCGAAAATTAAAATCAGAATATACCTTACTCAAATCGAAAATATACCTACATCATACCATGAAAACAGTCCGGCCCTATTGGACCGGACCTTATATTCACAATTATGCTAATTCAGCAAAGTATTTGATTGTACGAACCATCTGGCTTGTGTAGCTGTTTTCGTTGTCGTACCAGGAAACAACCTGTACCTGAGTTGTTCCGTTATCTAATGCAACTGCCATTGTCTGTGTTGCATCGAATAAAGAACCATATGTCATACCAACGATATCGGAAGAAACGATTTCATCTGTGTTGTATCCATAGGATTCATTTGCTGCTGCTTTCATAGCTGCATTGATTTCGTCCACTGTTACAGCACCGTCAACAACTGCATTCAGGATTGTTGTGGAACCTGTTGGAGTTGGGATACGCTGTGCAGCACCGATTAACTTACCGGATAATTCTGGAATAACCAGACCGATTGCTTTTGCTGCGCCTGTGCTGTTTGGTACGATATTGACTGCTGCTGCACGAGCTCTTCTTAAGTCACCTTTTCTGTGTGGACCATCTAATGTGTTCTGGTCACCTGTGTAAGCATGGATTGTGCACATGATACCGGATTTGACAGGTACTAAATCATTCAATGCTTTTGCCATTGGTGCAAGACAGTTTGTTGTACAGGAAGCTGCAGAGATGATTGTATCATCTGCTGTTAATGTTTCATGGTTTACATTGTAAACGATGGTTGGAAGGTCATTTCCTGCTGGAGCAGAAATAACAACTTTTTTCGCACCTGCGTTAATGTGCGCCTGTGCTTTTGCTTTGGATGTATAGAAACCAGAGCATTCTAAAACAACATCTACATCGTGTGCTGCCCATGGACAATTGTTTGCGTCTGGTTCTGCGTAGATCTTGATTTCTTTGCCATCAACTGTGATTGCGCCTTCACCAGCTACAACTTCTTTGTTGTATCTTCCCTGAGAAGAGTCATATTTTAATAAGTGAGCTAACATTTCAGGGCTTGTTAAATCGTTGATTGCTACGATTTCATAGCCTTCTGCTCCGAACATCTGTCTGAATGCAAGACGTCCAATACGTCCAAACCCATTGATTGCTACTTTTACTGCCATTTTTTATTCCTCCTAGAATTTAAAAAAAATTGATGTTTTATTATGATTTCGCTTTCGCAAAAAAAATACACGCTTCGAGCTTGAAAAATCATAGATTATGATATCACTTTCACAACCTTTTTTATTTTACCTAATTTAAAAATGATTTTCAATAGGCTGGTTTGTCAAAAAATAGACAATTTTGTTAATTTCTTGTCATTTTCTTGTTCTTTATGACAAACAATCAATTTCGGGCTATGATAGCACTAAATTAAGACAACCTTATTAGTTATATTGTATACAATTTTTGTTGATTTGTATACAACATTTCGGAGATTTGTATACAATATTTTTTTCTGTATTGTTTCATCTTTTTACAGCAATACATGCGATTTAAAGGAAAAAAATGCTATCTTTGATAATTAGATATCAAAGTTTTTGAAGGAGACTTACTTATGAAATGGGACATACACATGCATACCAACTTTTCCGGTGACAGCACTGCCACTCCAGAATCCATGGTGGAAGGTGCCATTGAAAAAGGGTTGTCCGGTATCTGCTTTACCGACCATCTGGACTGGGACTATCCGGAGGATATTGATTTCGACCTGGATGTACCGACTTATATGAACAAAGTACGTGAACTGCAGGACAAATATAAAGACAAGATAGAGATTCTGTTCGGTGTGGAACTGGGGATTCAGGCGCATCTTTCTGATCGCTTATCCGACCTGACCAAGGCATTTGCCTTTGACTTTATCATCGGCTCCTCACACCTGGTACACAACAGGGATCCATACTATCCAAGATTTTACGAAGGACGGCCGGAGGAAGAAGCTTACCGGGAGTATTTTGAATCTATCTTAGAAAACCTGTCCCTGTCCTTTACGGACTTTGATTCCTATGGACATCTGGACTACACGGTGCGCTATGGTCCTAACAAGAATCAATTCTATACCTATGAAACATATGCAGATATTTTGGATGCCATTCTGGAAAAATTAATTAAAATGGATATTGCGCTGGAAGTGAATACCGCTGGTTTTAAATATGGACTTGGCCATCCAAATCCAACCGAAGATGTTATCAAACGTTACCGCACCCTTGGCGGTCAGCTGATTACCATCGGTGCGGATGCCCACAAACCAGAGCATATCGCCTATGATTTCCACAAGATGCCGGAGTTGTTAAAGGCGTGTGGGTTTGAGCATTACACAATTTTTAAGAATCGGAAACCAGAGTTTATCAAAATCTGATGTCTATATTTTTTACAAAGCACAGCCTGGAATAAAATGAACTGCTCCCCGTCAAGTAGACAATTGAAAAAATATAAATTTTTCCTGCCAGTAGAGTTAATGCCTACTGGCAGTTTTTATGCTACTAACAGAAAACTTTGATGTTTTTCCATTGGAGTTAAAACACCGAGATTTCTT
>JAFUPY010000006.1 GCA_017472565.1 Eubacterium sp. | reverse complement strand
TTCCTGTACGATACGCATATCCTTGTATGTATCCTGTTCTTTTTTAGAAAGGGTATCTTTTCTGCGTTCATAGTCACGCATGAAAAATTCCAGTCGCTCTTTGCCTTGACACATCAATTCATAACTAAAGGATGTGGCACGGATACTGAAGAATGCCGCGTAGTAAGCCAATGGATAAAATACTTTACAGTAAGCAATGCGCCACGCCATCATTACGTAAGCTGCCGCGTGGGCTTTCGGGAACATGTACTTAATCTTTTTACAGGACCAAATGTACCAGTCTGGTACGCCGTGGGCTTCCATCTCTGTTTCCCAGTCATCTTTTAATCCCTTGCCCTTACGAACACTTTCCATGATGGTAAAGGAAAGCTCACTATCCAGACCCATAGAGATCAGATAGGTCATGATATCATCTCGGGTACAGATACAGGTAGAAATAGTCGCTTTCCCTTCCTGCAGCAAGGTCTGGGCATTGCCCAACCATACGTCTGTACCGTGGGAAAGACCAGCGATTCGAACCAGGTCAGAAAATGCCTGTGGCTTGGTATCCAGTAACATCTGCATGGCAAAGTCGGTACCAAACTCAGGAATACCCAGTGCTCCCAATGGACAACCATTGATATCTTCCGGTTTCACACCAAGGGCCTCCGTACTCTGGAACAGGGACATAACCTCTTTATTATCCAGCGGAATATCCTTTGGATCGATACCTGTTAAGTCCTGTAACATACGAATCATGGTAGGATCATCGTGTCCCAGAATATCAAGTTTCAACAGGTTGTGGTCGATGGAATGATAATCAAAATGGGTCGTAACCGTATCTGTTGTCATATCGTTGGCCGGATGCTGTACAGGTGTGAAAGAGTCAATCTCCTCTCCCACTGGTAAAACGATGATACCACCTGGATGCTGTCCTGTGGTTCGACGAACCCCTACACACCCCTGCACGATACGGTCAATCTCACAGTTTCTCTTTCGGATCCCGCGCTCTTCGTAATAGTTCTTTACATAACCGAAGGCGGTCTTGTCAGCCAGTGTACCGATGGTTCCTGCACGATAAGTCTGACCATCACCGAAGATTACTTCGGTATATTTATGAGCCTTACTCTGGTAATCACCAGAAAAGTTTAAGTCGATATCCGGCTCTTTATTTCCCTTGAACCCAAGGAAGGTTTCAAACGGAATATCAAAGCCTTCTTTAAATAAGTTTTCTCCACAAACCGGGCATGTCATATCCGGCATGTCACAGCCAGCCTTACCACCGTATCCCTTTACCAGTTCGGAATCAAAGTCTACATAGTGGCATTTTGGGCAGATATAATGCGGGCTCAGCGGATTTACTTCGGTAATACCTGACATGGTTGCCGCAAAGGAGGAACCTACCGATCCTCGGGAACCAACCAGATATCCATCCTCATTGGACTTCCAAACCAGCTTCTGTGCAATGATGTACATTACGGCGAAACCATTGGAAATAATAGAGTTTAACTCTCGTTCCAGACGCTCTACTACTACATCTGGAAGATTTTCTCCATAAATCTCATGGGCCTTGGTATAGCAAATCTCGCGCAATGTCTGATCGGAGTTCTCAATCACAGGTGCGCACTTATCCGGGCGCACAGGAGAAATCTTTTCACACATGTTGGCAATCATATTGGTGTTGGTGATAACCACCTCTTCTGCCTTTTCACTGCCAAGATATTCAAATTCTTTCAGCATCTCCTCTGTGGTGCGCAAATATAAAGGAGCCTGATTGTCAGCATCTTTAAAGCCCTTACCAGCCATAATAATACGGCGATATACTTCATCCTCAGGATTTAAGAAATGTACGTCACAGGTTGCGCATACAGGCTTCTTGAACTGCTCGCCAAGACTGACAATCTTTCTGTTGATATCCATGATTTCTTCCATAGAATTGATTGGTTCACGATCGCTTTCAATCATGAAGGCGTTATTGCCCAATGGCTGAATCTCCAGATAATCATAGAAATCAACAATTTTTGCAATATCTTCCTCTGCCATTCCAGACAACAAAGCACGATACAGTTCTCCTGCTTCACAGGCAGAACCAAGAATCAAGCCTTCTCTATGTTTGATCAGCTCACTCTTTGGAATGCGTGGACGATTGCGGTAATACTTTACATGGGATAAGGATACCAGCCGATACAGGTTCACACGTCCAATATCGTTGGATGCTAAAATAATGGCATGATAAGTTGGCAGTTTTTTTACTGTTTCCTCATCAACATCGCCCATCTGGTTCAATTGATCCAGATTTTCGATACCCCGATCCTTTAGCATATCTAAAAACTTCACCAAAATCTCTGCGGTACAACCAGCATCATCCACCGCACGGTGATGATGTCCAAGTGTCACATTCAGAGCCTTGGCTACCGTATCTAATTTGAATCGATTCAGATTTGGAAGCAATGCTCTTGCAAGAGCTACCGTATCAATGACCGTTGCTTCACACTCCATGCCCAAACGTTTGCAGTTAGCTCGGATAAAACTCATATCAAAGTCTGCATTGTGAGCTACCATAACAGACCCCTGACAAAACTCCATGAATTTTGGCAAGATATCTTCAATCAATGGTGCATCGATTACCATGCCGTCATTGATGCTTGTTAACTGCTCGATTTCAAATGGAATTGGAACCTGTGGATTGACAAAGGTGCTGAACCTGTCCACAATTTCCATATTTTGCACTTTTACAGCACCGATTTCGATAATTCTGTTTTTCACAGGACTAAAACCCGTCGTTTCTAAGTCGAATACAACATAGGAGTCATTTAACGACTGACCCTTGGAGTCTTCCACCAGTGATTTTAAGTCATCTACCAGATAGGCTTCCACACCATAAATAATCTTAAAATCAGGATTTTTAATCTTGGCATGGTTGGCCTCTGGGAAGGCCTGCACTGCACCATGGTCAGTGATGGCAATGGCCTGATGTCCCCAGGAATCTGCTGCTGCAATCAGATCTGCGACATCAGAAACGCCGTCCATATCGCTCATCTTTGTATGACAGTGAAGTTCCACACGCTTCATAGGACTGTTGTCCACACGGGCAACGGTAAAATCAGGAATCTTTTTGATACCCGACACGCTGCTGATGGTAAGATCACTGTCGTATCGATCAATAGCTGTCACACCTTTTATTTTAATAAAGGTACCCTTTTTCAGATTTGGAACGATTTCGTCCAGATGTTCATTCTTACAGAACATTTTTACCATGATCGTATCCGTAAAATCAGAAACGGAAAACATGAGAATCGTCTTTTCGTTTCGAATCTCTCTAGAATCAAAGGACATAATCTTTCCACGGATACACACTTCGCCCATCTCGCCTAAAATCTGCTCGATCGGTATGGTTTCATCTTCAAAATCCCTGCCGTAAATAACATCCGGATTGTCGGAACGCTTGATAGATGTGCGATCGCGGAATTCCTTTTTCGGCTGAAAGTCTTTCTTTTCGCCTTTGTCCTGCCTGGTACCACTGCCAGCTTTGTCGGTTGCTTTGCCAGCATCGGCTTTATTAACCGCCGGTCTGGAAGCTTCTGCACCGCTTCCCATTAACGCAGATTCTCCTGATACAGATGCATTTGAAGACTGCACGTCCATCGGTGCCGGTCCATCCCCAAATTCCTCACCTGCACGATGGTAACCTGTATTTCTAACAATGGATGCCACACGATTCTTAATCAGAATCTCCGCATTCTTCTGATATTTATTTTCCTTTTCTTCATAATAAGAAAAGGTTATCTTCATCTGCAGCCCGCAGCGGCCACAGAAAATCTTTTCTAAAATCTCGTAGAGCTCATCCTCACGCTGTCTTGCAACCAAAGTGTCTTTGATAGAGACATCCATGATATCTTCCTGTGGGAATGTAACTTTGGCTGTGCGAAGCATGTCATATTCCAGCATGCTGTACTGACGGAACTCGTCCAAAATACTGTCCCAATACACGCTATGTAAATTCCGAGGGGTATATTGTTCGGAAAGCTTGAACTTTTCCATCAATTTGATGGTCAGTGATTCCTTCGGGAAATACTGCTCTTTGATTTCCTTTTCAACGGCAAAAATCTTGTCTTTGGTAATCAGACGTGTGCCGTAGATATAGATACGGAGCAGTTCCTTGCTCTGGACACGACCGACGCGAAGGATTTCCACATCTGAGAACAACTGTGTCAGTTCATGATTCAATTGTAATTGGGAAAATACGTCGAAAAATGGGGTTGCCATGACTGCTCCTTTCTTGAATATTTACTTCCGCTCAGACATAACAAGTTTTCCTTAGGAATATTGTTCGTCTTCGCTAGATATCATTTTTTAATATCATTTATTCTTTCCAGTTAAGAAGCTCGTCTCTGAGAGCACTCAGCAGCTCCTGCTCTGGAACTTTCTTAATGATCTGACCTTTTTTCATGATCAGGCCTTCACCGATGCCGCCGGCGATTCCGATATCTGCTTCTTTGGCTTCGCCTGGTCCGTTTACCACGCAGCCCATAACAGCTACTTTAATATCAAGTGGAATGTCAGCCACCATGTTTTCTACCTGGTTTGCAAGACCGATCAAGTCTATCTGCGTACGACCACAGGTTGGACAGGACACAATCTCGATGCCGCCTTTGCGAAGTCCCAGTGTTTTTAAAATCAGCTTTGCGGACTTGATTTCTTCCAACGGATCTCCTGTTAAGGAAACACGGATAGTATCGCCAATACCCTGATTTAAGATCAGGCTCAAACCAATGGCCGACTTGATATTTCCGCTGGTGATGGTTCCCGCTTCTGTAATCCCTACATGAAGTGGATATTCTGTCTGATCAGAAATCAGTTCGTGGGCTTTTACACACATCATCACATCCGAGGACTTAATGCTGATGACCAGATTATCATAGCCAAGCCGTTCGATGATGCCCACTTTATCAAGAGCACTTTCCACAATGCCTTCTGCGGTTACGCCATTGTATTTCGCAACCAGTTCTTTTTCCAAAGAACCGCTGTTTACACCAACACGGATTGGTATCTGACGTTTTGCCGCTTCTTCAATCACCGCTTTGATTCGATCCTCAGAACCAATATTGCCCGGATTGATACGAATCTTGTCTGCACCATGCTCCATAGCCGCAACCGCCAGACGATAATCAAAATGAATATCTGCCACAAGCGGGATATCAATCTGCGCCTTGATCTGCGCTAACGCCTGTGCTGCTTCCATCGTAGGCACTGCACAGCGAATAATGTCACAACCAGCCGCAGAAAGCTTCTGAATCTGCGCAACCGTCGCTGCAACATCCTCTGTTTTTGTATTTGTCATAGATTGGATAAGAATCGGATTACCGCCGCCGATAACCCGATTCCCAATTTTAATTATTTTACTCTTGCTCATTTCAATCCTCTCCACTTTGAGAAAATTTTAAAGCTATTGTTATAATTACAACAACTTTATCCCCGAAGCAGGAAGAAAAATTGCCTCGCGCAAACCGTCCTAAGGTTTGTAAGAGCCAATTTTTTTCTTGCAAAGGTACATAAATTACATAATAAGCTTCACAACATCATTCGCCATAATCAGTACCATCAGCGCTAGTAAACACATCATACCAATGAAGTGTACCAATCCTTCCCGATCTGGATTGACCTTTTTCCCTCGTATCAGTTCGATAATGAGGAAAACCAGTCGCCCACCATCTAGGGCTGGAATCGGCAACAGGTTCATTACACCCAGGTTTGCCGACAGCAATATGGCAATATTCATCATATTTAAGAAGACATAGTAGATACCATCTGCCATACTTTGCTCGTAGGTGTCTGCCACGACCGTGACAATTCCTACCGGACCGGACAAGTCATTCAGACTTACCTGCCCTGTTACCAGCATTTTCAGGCTGTTTAAAGTATACCATATCCAATATTTCATTTCATAGGCACCATACTTTAGTGTTCCAAGCGGGCCTTCCTTGGTATACTGATTGGCTCCGTAGATACCCATCAGATATCTGCCTGATTCTTCATCATAGATTGGTGTCAGCGTGGTTTCATAAGTTTCACCGTCGCGTTCATATACAACGTCGATATCTTCTCCCGGATGGAAAAGGGTGTATCCTGTCACTTCCTCATAAAAATGGATGCGTTTGTGATCCATCTTAACAATACGATCTCCCGCTTCCATCCCCGCTGCTTCTGCAGAATATCCAGGCATCACATCATAAACAATCGGTTCTGTATGCCCATGAAGACCAATCAGAATCACAGAAAAAATGAATGCCATCAGGAAGTTAAACAGCGGACCTGCTGCAACCACACTGATGCGCTGCAATGGGGTCTTACTGTTAAAGGAACGGCTATCGGTACTTTCTTCATCTTCTCCTTCCATCATACAGGCGCCGCCAAAAGGAAGCAGCTTAATGGAATACTTGGTCTCTCCCCTGGTGAAACCAACAATGGTAGGTCCTAACCCAATGGAAAACTCATTGACCTTGATGCCATTCTTTTTTGCCAACAGAAAATGTCCCCACTCATGGAACAATATGATGACGCAAAAAATAAGTATTGCAACAATAAACTTCAACTTACCACCTGCTCTCTATAAATTCATAAGCAGCCTTTTCTGTTTCCAGAATCTGGTCTACCGTTGGAGCTTCTACAAACTTGCAGTTTTCCATGCTCGCACCAATGATCTCCGGAATTTCAAGAAAACGTATCTTTCGTTCTAAAAACTTGGCAACCGCACGCTCATTTGCAGCGTTGAAGGCAGTTGGAATATTTCCACCCTGTCTCATTGCCGCAAAGGCAAGCTTCAATCCGGTAAAGGTGTCCAGATCTGGTTCCTCAAATGTAAGATGTTTCATCTGATAGAAATCCAGACGCTTTCCGCTAAGAGGACGACGCATCGGATAATACAATGCATACTGGATTGGGAGTCTCATATCCGGAGTTCCAAGCTGTGCCATAACAGCGCCATCGTCAAACTGTACCATAGAGTGAATCACACTCTGCGGGTGCACAACTACCTGAATGCAATCAAGTTCTGTACCAAAGAGCCATTTTGCTTCCATCACTTCCAAGCCTTTGTTTACCAAAGTAGCGGAATCAATGGTAATTTTACGTCCCATAGACCAGTTTGGATGTTTCAGGGCATCTTCCACCTGAATATTTAATAACTCTTCTCTCTTTTTTCCACGGAACGGACCGCCGGAAGCAGTCAGAAGAATCTTATCTATTTTATTATCTTTTTCTCCATTTAAGCACTGGAAAATCGCACTATGTTCACTGTCAACAGGCAAAATGGAAACACCCATTTTTTTAGCTAACGGCATAATAATATGACCTGCTGTTACCAGTGTCTCTTTGTTAGCCAGCGCAATATGCTTGCCAGCTTCCATTGCGGCAATGGTTGGACGAATGCCCAGCATGCCGACAATAGCTGTTACCAAAATCTCTGGTCCTTCCTGTGTGGCTACCGCCAACAGACCATCCATCCCAGAAACAACTTCCACCTGACAATCAGCAACTTTCACGCGAAGTTCTGCTGCTTTTTCTTCAGACCATACCGCCACCAGACTTGGCTTAAACTCACGAATCTGTTTTTCCAACAGTGCAATATTCCCACCTGCGGATAATGCTGTAACCTGAATATCACCTTGTTCACGAACCACATCCAGTGTCTGGGTTCCGATAGAACCTGTGGAGCCTAAAATTGCTATTTTTCTCATATTATTTACCCTAACATCGGAATCAAATACTGTGACAGATAGAAAATAACTGGTGCTGTAAAAATCACACTGTCAAATCTATCTAAGATACCGCCATGACCTGGAATCAGTTTTCCATAGTCCTTAATATCAAAATTACGTTTGATTGCGGACGCTGCCAAGTCACCTACCATGGATAACAGAGCACCTGCCGCACAAATCACTGCCATTAAAATGATATATTTTACGTCTGCACCCATTGCGCCTTTGAACACAAAGCCGTAGATTACGGTCAGAATGGCCGCACCAACAACGCCGCCAACTGCACCTTCTACCGACTTTTTCGGACTCAAGACAGGTGCCATTTTATGCTTGCCAATAAGCATGCCCACGCAGTATGCACAGGTGTCGCAGCCCCAAGAGCAAAGGAAAATCAGCCATACAAGCCACAAACCACCTTCTAATGCTCGTGTCTGATATACACAGGATAACATCACTGCAACGTAAAATACGCCAAAGAAGGCTGCAATAATCTGATGTGCATGATACTTTGGATAGCAAAATACAAAGGAGCACATACACAGAATCAACAGAGCCATTACAAACAACATCATGTCTGGAATAAATCCAAATGCAAGATTCAGGTAAAATACAACAGTTGCAATGTATCCAAATAACCCTGGAAGGGACTTTTCAATCTTAAATACTTTATACAGTTCTGTCAGACCAATCAGGGAAATAATTCCACAGACAGCCAACAGAACATATCCACCTGTGATAATGAAAATCAGCGCTAAAACAACAAGAATAACGCCGCTGATCAATCGATGTTTAAACATATTTCTTTCTCCACTCTTTCTCTAAAAACCTATTCCTCTTTGATTGCCCCAAATCGACGATCTCTGCTTGTATACACACGAATCGCTTCCAGCAAATCTCCTTTGGAGAAGTCAGGCCATGGAACCTTGGTAAAATAAAATTCACTGTAAGCATGCTGCCACATCAGATAATTAGACAAACGTTCTTCTCCACTGGTACGAATCATCAGATCCGGATCCGGAATATCTGCGGTGTCCAAATAAGAGCTGTACATCTTGTCGTCAAATTCTTCTAAGGTAAACTTTTCCTCTTTGTAATCTGCCAGCATCTTTTTCATGGCACGAATCATCTCATCACGACTGCCATAATTAATAGCAATCTGGAACTGTAATCCTGTATTGTTCTTGGTCAGTTCCTCGATATCCACAATCGCTTTGCGGATTCCATCGTCCAACCCATCACGGTCACCGATAATACGCATACGCATATTGTTTTTCATGGCTTTTTTCCCGATGGTAGTCAGATAAAAGTTCAACAGCTTCATCAGCGCTGCCACTTCAGTGGAAGGGCGATTCCAGTTTTCCGTTGAAAACGCATACACCGTCAGATACTTAATGCCGATATCATCTGCATCCATACAGATCTGTTCAATATTTTTCGCACCCTGGGTATGTCCATAGGTACGAGGCATGCCTTTGCTTTTTGCCCATCTTCCATTGCCATCTAAAATAATGGAAACATGGGTTGGAATTTTCAAATTTTCCATTGTAAATCTCCATATTATAAAACATGACAAAGAGGACATCGCATCCGCATGTCCCCCTGCCCGAGTTTATATTCATTATGTTACACTGTCATGATTTCTTTTGTTTTGTCAGCGATTGCATCGTCAACTTTCGCAATGTATTTGTCTGTTAACTTCTGAACCTGGGTTTCCAGATCTTTGATTTCATCTTCAGAAACATCTTCTGTCTTGCCAAGTTTTTTCAGTTTTTCGTTTGCATCACGGCGGATGTTACGAATTGCTACTTTTGCATTTTCTCCTTTTTTCTTAACGTCTTTTGTTAAATCCTTACTTCTTTCTTCTGTTAATTCTGGGAATACCAGACGAATCACTTTACCATCATTCGTTGGGTTGATGCCCAGATCAGAAACCAGAATCGCTTTTTCAATCACCTTTACCATAGAAGCTTCCCATGGCTGGATGACGATCATACGTGCTTCTGGAACTGTGATGTTCGCTACTGACTGCAGTGGAGTTGGTGCTCCGTAGTAGTCCACTCTGATCTGATCTAATACGTGTGGGTTTGCACGGCCAGCACGGATAGAACCGAATTCGTCTAATAAGTTGTTGTAAGATTTCTGCATTTTGTCTTCATATGGTGCAATTCTTTCGTTCATGTGTAGAACCTCCAAAATATTATTTTAAATTATATTAAACGGTTACTTTTGTTCCGCCGATTTCACCGTTCCAGGCTTTTACAATGCTGTTTTCTTCGTTGAGACCGAATACTAACATCGGCATCTTATTTTCCATTGCAAGAATGGATGCTGTCAAGTCCATAACTGCCAGCTGTTTGTCGATCACTTCCTGAATGGATACTTCATCGTAACGTTTTGCATCAGGATTCTTCGCTGGATCGCTGTCATATACCGCATCAATGGATTTGGCAAGAAGAATCTGTTCTGCTTCAATCTCAATGGCACGAAGTACGGTTGCTGTATCTGTGGAGAAATAAGGATGTCCGGTTCCTCCTGCAAAGAAGCAAACTTTATTATGTTTAAATGCCGTATTGGCAGCATCTTTGGAGAATAACTCTGTGAATGCGCCGCATGCAAATGGTGTGAACACTGCTGTCTTCATACCAACAAATCTGAAAATCTCAGATACATAAATACAATTCATCACAGTTGCCAGCATACCAATCTGATCTGCCTTGGTACGGTCAATGGTTTCACTGGTACGTCCACGCCAGAAGTTTCCGCCGCCGATTACGATACCAACTTCCACACCGTCATCTACCAACTGTTTTACCTGTTTTGCTACCGCGATACATGTCGCTTCGTCAAAACCTGTCTTTTTATCACCTGCAAGGGCTTCGCCACTTAACTTAAGCAAGACTCTGCTCATAATTAACCCCTTCCTGACAAAAAACGAAAGTTTTTGTCCGTAAAAATATCATCAATGAATTATACCACAAACCCTACATACAAAACAATGAAATAATCATAAACTTATGGTTAGAATTGGTTATACCGTAAGGTCCTTAACCACCTCTCCTGCAATGATCAATCCGACCACAGAAGGTACAAAAGCGTTGCTTCCTGGTGTCTGGCGCTTTCTAACACCCACAATGGCTGCATCCGCCTTGCTGCCGCCAGCCGCAATATTGTTCTCCTGCGCATCTGCCGCGATTTTTAATGGCGTCATCGCCGCCTCTTCGGAATAAACAACCTTTAATTTCTTAATGCCACGTTTTTTCAATTCATGGCGCATCACCTTAGCCAGTGGACACACCGATGTTTTATAAATGTCCGCCACTTTAAATGCGGTTGGATCCATCTTATTGCCAGCCCCCATGGAACTGATGATCGGAACATCCGCTGCCTGTGCCTGCTCCACCAGAGAAATTTTACCCGCAACCGTATCAATGGCATCCACCACATAGTCATACTGGGTAAAATCAAACTCCCCTGCAGTTTCAGGCAAGTAAAACTTATCATGACAATATACAACACATTCCGGATTGATATCCAAAATACGCTCCTTGGCTGCCTGCGTTTTAGACATTCCCAGCGTCTTATGCGTCGCAATAATCTGACGATTCAGATTGGACAACACCACCGTATCATTATCAATCAGATCCAATGTACCAACACCACTTCTGACCAGGGCTTCCACCACATGCCCGCCAACACCGCCGATGCCAAACACTGCCACACGAGCATGTTTCAGGCGATCCATATTTTCTTTTCCTAACAGTAACTCTGTTCTGCTAAACTGAGTATCCATTTACGCCACCTTTTTCCTTACCTGGACACAGCTGAAATAATAAAATTCCTAAGAAAAACTCTCTTGGAATTCTTATTACTCTCAGCGTCCGTCTTATAAATCTTCTTTAAGAAGTGCTTCCAAAATCTGCTCCTGCCTATCCTGTACCATCAACTCATTACTATACTGATAATACGCCTCGCAGCCATATCTTGCAATAAATCTTGCTGACGCAGCATCTTCTGTCAGTTCAGACAACAAAAGCAGCATCTCTGTGCCATTGCCAAAGGCCTGATCAACAAAGTCAAACACTGCCGTAAGCTGTTTGCCGTCTTCTACAGCCTTTTCCTTCATGGCAGCAATCTGCTCCTTATAGGTCTGCATGACGTACTCGAACTGAGCCTCTTTTTCTGATACTCCAGCCACTTTTAACTGATTGATCACATTGTAGAAGCACTGTACCTTGCCTCTCCAGATGCGAATCTCACGCTTGTTCAACTGTCCTGCATTCAGCTTTTTCTGATAATCATTCGCCAGTTTTTCTGCGTGCTTTACACCCTCTGCAATCAAGTCGTTTCCTTCCTGCGCCAACGGATTGATCAGATGTTCTTTTTGCATCTTCAACCAGTCACGAAGCTCGATCAACTGTTCTTCGGATTCCATGGTTGCTGTCAAGCGCTGTTTTATGGCATCATTTAACATACCAGTGAGCGTTACTCGCTCGTCAAATGGTGCTGTTTTTGCACGCGCCAGAATATTTTCGGAAACCTCTCCTGCTAAAATCTGTTCAATCTGATAGTCGGACTGATATTTATTATAAAGATCATAGTAAATCGTAAAATCTTCTGCTATCTGTTTGCACTGGAGATACTGACCAAACAGTTCTTCATCCACCACCATCTCAAATGCTTCATATCGCTGTAAAATCACAGATAAATCTTCCCAGCCTCTGGCTGTGACAAAGTCCTGCCCATCCATGGTTCTCTCGATATGATAAAAATATTCTGGATGAAGTTCCAGGTATGTATAAACCGCCGGATGAACCTGACGTTCTCTTGCATATTCTTTCCATACCTTCAGGTCAGGCTCCACATCCATTCGCTTCAAACGATCCCATGTAACCAGGTCGAATTCACGGACAGACTTGTTATATTCCGGTGGATTGCCTGCCGTAACAACCAGCCATCCCTTTGGAATCTGATGGGTTCCAAAAATCTTGTACTGCAAAAACTGCAGCATGGCTGGTGCTAATGTTTCAGACACACAGTTCATCTCATCTAAGAAAAGAATCCCTTCCAGATGTCCGTTATCTTCAATCTCCTTGTAAACCGCAGCCACAATTTCACTCATGGTATACTCTGCGATATGATAGGATTGTCCCTGAAACTCTTTTTCCACAATGTATGGCAGACCAAGCGCACTTTGTCTTGTGTGATGTGTCATGGAATAGGTTACCAAACCAACCCCCAGCTCACTTGCAATCTGCTGCATGATAGCTGTTTTACCAATGCCAGGAGGTCCCATCAAAAACACTGGTCTCTGCATATTTATATCCAAGTCGTAGTTGCCAAATTCATCCTTGGCGAAATACACCTGCATTGTTTTTTTTATCTGCTCTTTTGCTTGTTTAATATTCATCGTCATTCTCCGATTATCTGCTGATTCTCACAGCATTTCTTTTATCATATAAGACTAAACATCCCACATGTCCGTCTCTTCTTCAAAATATTCCTTTTTTGCCTGCAGCAGTTTTTCAGTAAATTCCACATCCCCCGAGCGTCTTGCCTTGTCAATCCACTGATCCATTTCCTTCTGTGACAAAATCTGCTTACCCAGGATACCCTTCATCGCTTCCAGACTCTTCACTTCCAAAATATGTTCGCACAGTTCCATTTTAAACTCCTGAACAAACTTGTCATACATTGCCACTTCCCAGCCAACATAACGCTTCGGATTACACAAATACAGCGTCGTGAAAATAATCTGTTCCTCTCTTCTGTAGTAATCCAAAATGATTTTAGGAATATAGCCACGTTTCAGACCATTACAACCATAAAAGGTATCCGGATGAATGCCATCCACGCTGTCAGGCACTTCAATCTCTTGCAGGTTCTTACAAAAATAAAACGCGCATTCACCGATACTTGACATATATAACGGCAGCTCCACCTGTTCCAAAGAAGAATCTGCCATAAATGTACCATAACTAAGTCTGGTCACATTTTTAGGAATTTTAATTTTGCGCAAGGAAAGACATTTTGCAAACGCCATGCGCCCAATGTACTGCAGGCTCAGAGGCAGTTCAATGTCCACCAGTTTCTGACAGTTCTCAAACACCGTATCACCAATGGTATCCAACCCCTGCGGCAAAAGCACTTTTTTCAGATTCTGACACTCCGCAAAGGCACTTCGCTCCAGTCGAACCACACCCTTTGGAAGAATTACTTCTTCCATCTCATAGCAGCCGTAAAAGGCACTTTGATCAATGACCGCTACACCTTCCGGAACGGTTACCACTTTGTCTCGGCCGTGATATTTCGCCAGAACTGCGCCATAAATTTCGAAATCGTTATTTTTCATCATTTATTGTAAATCCTTATGATTTAATATTATTTTCATTGCCCATGGCGGCACCATCGGCACATCTTTATAATTATCTAAAAATACAAAGGCGGTCTCGTACTTCGGTCGTTTTCCAGGGAATATTCCTTCTCCATCGGTGAAATACAACATGCCTTTTAAGTTTTTCAACTCTCCTGATAATACCAACTCGTCGATGTATTGGAAGGCCGGTCTAAAGTCCGTTCGACCAAGTCCCTTGATTTCCATGTGGTCGATATATTCCTGGATCTGCTCCTTTGAGGTCAGCTTCACCGCTTCCTGAATCTTGCTGTCGCACTGAATCAGATACAGATTAATCTTTGAGAAGAAGTTCTCACTCTGCATGAGAATATCATAGGTTTTCTGCAAAAATCCCTGCACCATGTCACCGGATACAGAAGCTGAAGTATCAATCACAATGGCAAAATCGCGGATTCTTTTGTCCTCTTTATACTCCAAAGGCTCAATCAACGGAACATTACCATACAGTTTCAGACCGTAAGTATAAAAAATATTATCAAACTCTTCCATGTTCAATTGCATGGTCTCACCCATGGTGAAAAACTTCTGCAAAAATCGACGATAATCCTGCCTGGTTCTTGTCACCATCTTCAACTGCTGAATCATGGCTTCCATGTCCATGTCAGAATCACGCTGAAAGTTTTCCAATTCTACTAAAGCACGGCGTGCAATCTTTTCCCAGGAATCCTTATCAATATCATTTTCCATATCCTGAGATTCTTTTTTGGAGTCTGCATCCGTCTCGTCTGAACTCTGACTTTGTCCGGATGAACACCAGCCTGTGTGGTCATCAATCTCAAAGCTGGCAATCAACGCTTCCATATCACCATCTGTTGGAGGATTGTTCACAAAATGATGATAGATCAGCTCCGCATTCATCGCTGGAAGTTTATCCTTCAGAATTTCTAAAGTGGCACGCTGCGCCCCGTCTCTGTGTGTCGCAAGATATGACTGGTGAAGGTTTAATATCATCTGCTCCACCGCAATGTCACAGGCCAGATTCCAGTATAACCCCTGATAATTCTTACCAGCGTACATGTGCTGCATCATACAATGGAACATGCAGTGTAAATACATACGGTTAATGTAATTTTTGTCATTTTTATAATATTGCAAGATCGCCCTCGGCGCATACAGGATGCGACGCCCATCACAGGCAAAACGAACCGATTCACTTTCTGTCAGTTCCAGTCGTGAAACTGCATTCGCCAGAAAGCGAAAATGAATCAGCAACTGATTTCTGGAAAGCTGCAATATTTCTTTTGCAAATTCCTGTTGATTGTACATGTTAGTGTCCTCCAAATTAACATTATAACGTAAAAAAAGAGTTTTGTAATCCTAACAATGTGAATTGTGATTCATATTACAAAACTCTTTTCTTTTCAAAACATGCTATTGATTTTACGTTTTCTGTTTTTCGGATTCTGTCCCTTATTCCACACTTTTTAGTGCTTCTACCGGATCAATGGCATCCAGCAGTCGGTTGGTAATCTGATTTACAATGATAGTAAATGCAAATGCAATTACTGCAGCGATCAGATAGGTGCTTGGGAAAATGGACACATCAAAATGAATGCCTGGAAGTTTTAATATAATTCCCAGTGCATAAGTCAGAACAAAACCAACTGGAAGCCCCACCAAAATACCGATTACCGATAAAATCAGAGTCTCTTTGTTTACATACAAATGCACTTCTTTATCAAAAAATCCCAGTACTTTGATGGTTGCCAACTCTCGGCTTCGCTCGGAAATATTAGTGGTTGCCAGGGTGAACAATACAACAAATGCCATACCTGCCGCCAAAACGATAACAACATATACTACCAGGTTCATCAGTGCAAAGGCAGAGGAAAAATCTTCCTTCAGATTGTCTGTGCTGATACAGGATATCACGCCGTCCTTTTCACCAAGTGCTGTTGCATATCCCACCGGGTCATCACAGAAGTCAGTCAGATTCAAAAGTACACCATTTGCCTCAAATGCTTTGAAGTGAGCTTCATAGTATTCCTCTGTCACATAAACCATATTTCCGAGATAGTTTTCCACAATCTGTGCCACCGGTGTCTGCGCTTCATTCAAAGCAAGATCCCGCATAAGAATCGTGTCGCCTACTCCAAATTCAAGAATCGTGGAAACGTTGTATGTCACGGTAATGCCTTCCTTGCTTAGCGGAACAATACTTCCATCCTTCAAGCGCAGATGAATGAATGGATCAATGTCGCCTCCTGTCGGAACAACGATCATCTGTACCGTTTCTTCCCGACCAGCTTCATTTTTCAATTTCACGTTTTCAACCTGCACATTGATATAACGTTCCACATTTTCGGAATCCTCTACATAAGACAATAACATTTCGTTGTCTTCTGCCATGGAAACCGCCATAACATCGTACTCATAGGTCTGTTCATACTGTTTTGGCATGAAAGCCGTAACCGTATTCTTAATTCCGAAACCACAGACTAGCAGTGCGGTACATCCCATAATACCAAATACAGTCATCAGGAAACGTTTTTTATATCGGAACAGGTTTCTCGCTGTTACTTTATTTAAAAATGACATGCGAGACCAGATAAATCCTATCTTTTCCAGGAAAATTCTGGAGCCATTTTTTGGCGCCTGTGGACGCATCAAGATAGCTGGCATTTGCTTTAAGATCGCATTACAAGCCACTGCAGCTGCGCCGCTTACACCGGCAACAAACAGTACGATTCCAAGCATTCCGTAGAAGAAATCAAATCTCAGCATCATTTCCGGGAAGGTGTACATGGTCTTGAAGATATAGATGATGATTTCTGGCAAGATCACGTATCCACCGATATCTCCAATGATTCCACCGGCGATACATGCACTGGCAGAATAAATCACTGCTTTTCTGCGAATCTCCGGATTGGTAAATCCAAGTGCCTTATAGGTACCGATCATGCCACGATCTTCTTCCACCATTCGTGTCATGGTCGTAAGACTGATCAACACAGCCACGATAAAGAAAATAATGGCAAGGAATGTTCCAATTCCCTCAATGGAATCCGCATCGCTCTGTACATTGACATAACCGCTTAACGAACTTCGAGTCTGGATATACCATTCTGCTTCATCAATATCCTCGATTTCTGCTCTGGCATCCGCAAGTTCCGTCATGGCCTCGTCATAGCCTTCCTGATATTCCTGCTCACCTTCTTTTAACTCTGCCATTCCATCCGCAAGCTTTGCCTCATTTTTGCGAATTTCAGACCTTGCATCTGCAATCTGAGTTTTCGCATCTGCTTCCTCTTGTCTTAGGGTTGCTTCCCCATCCTTTAAGGTCTGCTCCTGGGTGGCAAGTTCTTGTTTGCCTGCTTCAATCTGGGCTTTTCCATCCTTCAGAGACTGTTCCTGAGCATCAAGTTCTGCCCAATAAGAAGCAAATAATTGTTCTGTCTCAGCCTTTTTCGCTTCCAAATTAGCAAGTTCGGTATCAATAGTAGCAAGACCGGCTTCTGCTTCCGCAATATTTCTTAATACTTCTTGATATCCATAATACAATGGATGCCACTGCGTAATATACTCCGCATTACCACCAGCCAAAAGAATGATGGTATCTCGTGACTGATATAAAAAGTCCAACGCAGAGACAGCTTCCTCTCTGGCTGCATATAACTGGTCGAAGCCGTCCTGAATCTGCTGCATTGCAGCCGCTTCCTGTGCCGCCAATTCTTCCTTCACACTGGCAAGCTGAGCTTCGCCATCCGCGATCTGTTGCTCATTCGCTGCTAATTCAGACCTGGCATCGGCAATCTGTGCCTTGCCGTCAGCGATTTCATTTGCTGCATTCTGAAACTCTTCTTCCATGCGGGTTTCATTATCTGCAAGTTCTTTCTTTCCATCTGCAAGCTGACGTCTCCCATCCGCCAGTTCTGCACGGCCATCTGCAAGCTCTGCTTCCGCTTCAGAGAGTTCATCCAGTACTTCAGCTTCCGCTTCGTAGTATTCTTCATATGCGTCCGCAATAATTTCGTCACGTCTCTCCTGTTCGCGCCCTTCTTTTACATCTGCAATGATACGTTCTTCTACTGTAGAAATCAGTGTTTTGTATTCATCATCGTATGTCTGCAGTTCCTGTGCACCTTCCACAGCCAGATAAATATAGGTATAAATATCAGAGACAAAGGCACTCTCATGGAGATAAAAAGTATAATCTACCGTTCCCTGAGAACGCCAGGATACATTACCATCTCGCATATTCACATCCATCGGGTCATTGATAATGGCTGTGATCGTATACTCGCATCCTGCCAAAAAAGGATCCTGATTCTCCACTTCTTCTTCCGTAAGCACAACGGTATCCCCGATGGACTTACCGGAATGTTTGACATACATTTCATTAACGGCGATTTTATTTGCGTTATCAGGCAGTTTTCCCTCAACCACATACGGCTGGTTCAACTCTTTTCCAATCATTTTTACAACAGCTTCATGATTGGCATCATCAAACTCGGTAAAAACACTCAGTTCATAGCCGCCTTCTGCGACAGCAACTCCTTCCACCATAGCCAGGGCTTTTGCATCCGCATCGGTAAGCCCTAAGGTAGAAGCAACATTGATATCATATAACTTTTGCTGGTCATAAAAACGGTCTGCTGTATATGTAAGGTCATTGCAGGCAGCACGAATTCCCGTAAACATAGTCACTCCAAGGGCAACAATCAGCATGATGGAGAAAAAACGTTTTTTTCCGTATTTAATTGTCCGAAAAATATCTTTCCAATATGCACTCATTTGTTTTTTCCTAACAATCATTCTTTTTCTTGGAAATCACACATTTCCCAATTACCATTCAATCTCAGAAATTGGAACAGGGTTGTCATTTACCGTCATTTCCACCACTTTTCCGCTTCGGAAACGAATCAGACGATCTGCCATTGGTGCCAGGGCAGAATTGTGGGTAATCAGAACGATGGTAATCCCTTCCTTGCGGCAGGTATCCTGCAGCAATTGTAAAATCTGTCGTCCTGTGTTGTAATCCAGTGCACCTGTCGGTTCATCGCAGAGCAATAGCTTTGGATTTTTCGCCAAGGCTCTTGCAATGGAAACACGCTGCTGCTCACCGCCAGACAACTGAGCAGGGAAATTGCCTTTTCGGTGAGACAGACCAACCTTGTCCAGTGTTTCAGACGCGTCCAGCGAATCCTTACAAACCTGTGCTGCCAATTCTACATTTTCCAAAGCAGTCAAGTTTGGCACCAGATTGTAAAACTGGAACACAAATCCAATATCCGTACGGCGGTATCCAACCAGCTCTTTTTTGTTGTAAGCAGTGATCTCATTGCCATCCACCATGATTTTTCCTGAAGTTGGCACATCCATACCACCAAGGATATTTAAGGCTGTGGTTTTTCCTGCCCCAGACGCGCCAAGGATAATGGCCAATTCTCCCTTTTCCACATGAAAAGAAGCACCATCAACCGCTTTGATGGTGGTCTCTCCCATATGATATTCTTTTGTTATGTTTGAAAATTCAATGTAAGACATATCGTATCCTCGTTTAGAATTGTTCTATTTCACAGATAAATCTGCACAATTTCTGATTTGTTTCTATATTTTACCATAGAAGCATGCTGGTATATATAAAAAAAACATAAATTTACAATTTTTCACCCCAAAAACGGCCAGTAAATTTTCAAACGGGTTTCCCTCATAGGAATGAAAAAGGAAATCCCTCTCATTTAGAGAAGGATCTCCTGATAAATACCATATTTGAAATTTATTTTGCACTCTGTGCAAACTTCTGTGCTGCTGCTGAAATTTTCTTTTCATCTGCTGCCGGCGTTTCATAAAAGCCTCTTGCATGCATCAGATTAAATACATCAACCTGAATGAGATGCTCTTCTGCCAAAATTTTCATCATTGTGCTTCTTAAATTATCATGCACACATTCGTTTACATTCTGGTTAAAGAGACTTGTTGTCGCTTTCTGTGCAGATAAACCATCTGCTAAAATTTCTTTATCTGTATAA
Source organism: Eubacterium sp. (assembly GCA_017472565.1). Taxonomy (GTDB): domain Bacteria; phylum Bacillota; class Clostridia; order Lachnospirales; family Lachnospiraceae; genus Brotonthovivens. The sequence goes on along the minus strand of JAFUPY010000006.1, from coordinate 27,277 downwards.
CACTGCATGACCTACCTCCTATTTTAAGTGTGAATATAATGCATTAAAATGACCCTGGTGCTGATCAGAAATTCTTTCGAATTTCTTCTTTACTTCTTCGTCCTGTGCACAAGAAGCAAGCATTTTGAATTTTTTTACTAATAATTCTTCGTCTGCAAGGGCTTCATTTAAGGCGGATAATTCTTTTTCTGATAATTTTCCCATGACATACCTCCGTAAATTTGTTGTTGCATTGTTAGTATGTGGCGTAGAAAAATTTTTATTCTGAAAATTTTTTATAAAAAAAGAGGTTTAGGAATCACAAGTACTATGGTTCAACGTTTACTATACGAGTGTAACGTCGCAGCGGATACTCGCCATCATGAGCCTCCCCACAGTAGCTCTCGGACATGTTACCAGCCCGCATAATGCGGACAACACCGGCTCTTGCAAGAATCTCTACCAGTTCTTCTCTTTCTTCCGGCGCGCAGATCAGGCCTGCGGTCTGCAAATAGCCTTTGTTTCTGCGAAGTACTGACATCATCTGGTCTTTTGGAAGTCGTTTGACCAAACAGTTGCCAAACATATAGGAAAGCTCCAGTTCGCTGTCATGGCAGGCCATCAGACTGCAGCCTCTGGCCTGGTAGGTTTTGTTGGCCGGACGCTGTTTATCTGCATTGTCGGCATTGTTCTCTCCTGTTGAATTGGCGGCATGAGCTGCAAGCACACCCATAATCTCATCGCTGTATCTGCGAAGAGTTATCTCTGCCATGGAACCGATAGTATTGACCAGATATTTCTTTGATGATGCTTCCATATATGGCAAAAATTCTACGCAAAACTGATGAACATCGTCTATTTTATCTGTATCCAAATATATGGTTTGACAAGAGTTGCACAGAAGCTGTTTGGTAATAAAAATGTGCTCTGCCAATGCGGTCAGCTCAGCCTCTTTATCCTCATACCCAGAGATATAGGCAAATCCCAGCTTATGCCCCCACTCAATCAGCTTTGTGCCAGGCTTTGCAAACTTGCGAACTGCTGCAATGGAATCATCTCCACCCCAGGTCACAATGCCATCGGACATTTCCCCCATCTTGATCATGGCTGTAAAATCTGAGGATGGTGTATCAAACACATAGATAAAGTCCTTTAATTTCGGCTGAATCTCAATCAACTTTAAAAAGAACTGAATGGACAGTCCATTGTCTGCCTGGGGAAGTTTTAAGATATTCACATTTCCCGTCAATAAACCCTCAGCCACGCTAAATACCGGCAAACCGTCCATATTTCCAGCAGCAATATGGAAAATTGTTCCAAGAGGCATTGGTTTCACACCCACTTTGGTCTGACCCAACGACGGATTGGTCTGCCATTCCACAAAAAAATCCTGTCCTAATTCAGTCTTCACTTTATAAGTTAAGGTTTCTTTTTTTAACATCAAAATCAACATGCCAATGTAGCGTTCTATGCCCTCAATGGCAAGTTCTTGAATGATGGTATCAAAAACACCGGAAGCAATTTTATCACCCATCTGAGCAAGGGCATCTATCACTTCTTGTGTTGTCAGTTTTTGATGCAGGCGAACAAGATTGATGTCTTCTTCCAATCGATCCAAAAGATTATCCTGTTCTGAGGATTCATATAGTTTTCCCTGATACAATATCATAACTTCACCTCCGACATCAGTTCTGCTGCTCCTGCCGCACAAGTCTTAATATCTTTCATGCCAACACGACCGATAATTTCCAAATACGGAGATGTGATTCCACAACCACAGTTGCTTCCGTCTCGAATCACACCCAGATCGTCTGTCATCACACTTAAAATTGGTGTAGCCTTTACCATCGGTGTGATCAGGTTTACAAGTCCTACTCGGTTCATACCAAGTGGTTCTAAGGTCTGCACATCCCGAATTGCCACGCGACTGTACACCGGAATATGGAAATGATGTTTTTTGCAGTCGCAATATAAAATCGGATGCTCTACTGCACCAAAAAATTCAATCACATCTTCCTCTGGAACCCCCAACACACGCTGTGCCAGGTCATAAAAGGTCTGCTTGTCCACCTGTTCTGTGTAGAACTGCTTCCAGCCACCACCGAGCATGATCTTGGATCCTGGTTTCAGCTTAATAGACTGTCCTCTCTCTTCCATCAGTTTCATCACAAAATAAGTATAGGATGGAAAACCGATAAATCGCAGCGGAACTCCTGCTGAGCCTTTTTTCAAAATGGCATCAATCACCCCATCCAAATCAACCTGATATCCGTTTTCCTGCCATTTGATTGCGTAAGTTCTGCTCAATGCAGGTGCCAACAACGTAGTCCAAAATGTATTTTTTGTCACTGCGGTCTGATTGCTCTTGTGTGGCTGATACCCCATGACAATGTAATTGGCCGGCTTAATCGTCAGCAGTTTTCGTCTGCGAACTACTTTCAACACCATTTTTACAGCACACAACAGCCCACTGGTCTCAAATCCAATGCGGCTGAACTTTCCCTTGGTGCCAGAAGAAGTTGCCTTGGCAAGCATTCGGCTTTCCGGCATAGAAAACAGATGATGATTCTTAAACACAACTGTCGGCAATACAGGAATGCTAAATACATCATCATATGTCTTTACATCATCCGGCGAAAATGCAAAATGATCCAGTATTTCTTTATATTCTTTGCAGTTATCGTAGTGAAACTTACAATTATCCCTCATTGCACGGGCAAAAAGGGCATTTGTCTGTTCCAAATCATATGGTTCTTTGCTAAAAAATAGTTTTTTGCGATTGCCCATGGTTTCACCTGCTTTCAAAAAAACAGCAATCTACATAGTTGTCAGATTGCTGTTTCAAATCACAAATATTATCCTTCTACTTTCACAAAATCAGAAGCTGGATGTTTGCAGACCGGACAAATGAAATCTGCAGGAAGTTCTTCTCCCTCATATTCATAACCACAAACCGTACAACGCCAGATTGTCTTGCCAGTGTTTTCTTTCTTTGGCTGTGGTTTTGGCTTGATGTTGCTCTGATAATAACTATATGTAGCGGATGGAACGTCACTTAAGATTTCCATATCTGTCACAAGAGCCAAGAATAAAGTATGTGTTCCAAGATCGATCGTCTGGTCTACCCAACCGGCAATATAGCCGTTGGTGCCTTTTGTAATAATATTGCAATTGTTATAGCCGCGCTTGCAATCCGTTAATCCTTCAAACTTGTTCACATCTCTTCCAGACTGGAAACCAAAACGTTTGAATAAGTCAAAAGATGCCTCTTCACTGATGATGGATACCGTAAAATTCTTCGTATTCATGATCATATCATGGGTATAGTTTGCCTTATTTACCGCAATACTGATGCGCTGCGGGTTGGATGTAAGCTGAATTGCAGTATTGATGATACAGCCATTATCCTTGCCATCCTCGTTCGCTGTTAATACAAATAATCCATAGGATAATTTGTGCATTGTTTTATCATTCATTGGAAAAACCTCCTTAATCTTTCGAATCAAAATCATTTCTTATAACAAGCTATAATCGAAAAAACACAAAATACATTAAAATTGCCCAGCCAATGCCAATAGCAACTCCTGCAAATACCTGTGCCGCTGTATGTCCAATATATGCATTCAACTTTCCACGTGGAAGGTATTTGTCAAAATTCGTATCAGACTCATCCATCAGCTTATTCAGGATTTCTGCATGCTTTCCAGCTTCCTGACGAACTCCCATTGCATCGTGACATACGATAATCGCCAGAATCAAACTAATGGCAAACTGAAAAGAGCCGGCTCCGAATCTGAGAAGACAGATAAATGCCAATGAAGCAACCGTTGCGGAATGGCAGCTCGGCATACCGCCATCACCAACCAGACGTTTTAAATCAACCACCTTGTTGCTAATGGCATGAATGATGGTTTTGATGATCTGTGCCACAAACCATGCAAGAACCGGTGTTATAATAAACGGATTTGTGAACAAATCTTTTACCCAAGTCATAAATGATTTCCCCCGTATCATTTGTGTTCTTTATTACTATAACATATGAAAGCGCTTATATCTACTTCTATGAGGGAAAAAATATTCATTAAATTCATAATGATTCATCCCACTGCGTTCTGCATGTTTCCATCAACCGAAGCATGCCAATAACATCTTCCATAGGATGAATCATACTTTGTATCTGCCCTGCTCTAAGGCACTGCATCACTTCTTTTACCTCATATTCATACCCATTGATTTCGAATGGACACTCAAATGTATCTATGATTTCATTATTCCAATTCAAGAGTGTGACACTCTGTGCCTCGTAAAAATATTCTTTATGAATGACCATTCTGCCTTCGGTTCCATAAATAGAAAGCAGTGCCTGGCGTTCGCTTGCAATACCGCCTGTTAAAGCAGCAAATTTACCATCTGTATATTGCATCTGGATACTTTCTACAATATCAATGTTGTCACTGTTTTTCATTGCAGCCGCATTTACCTTTATCGGTTTATATCCTAGCATAGTACAAGCATACAGCAGAGGATAAATTAACAAATCTCCCAGACAACCGCCCTGTGTTGTATCTTTATATAAACGATGTTCCTTTGTTCCGCAGGTATAAAAGCTTGCCTCTACACACTTAACATCGCCAAACTTTCCTTCCTCCTTCCATTGCACGATTTTTTGATATACAGGATGAAACTTTGTCCACAGAGCTTCCATCAGAAATAAGTTTCTGCTTTTGGCTAATGCAATCAGTTCTTCTGCTTCTTCGGTTGTCTGGACAAAAAGTTTTTCACACAGTACATTTTTTCCTGCCAACAGACACACTTTTACATGTTCGTAATGACAGATAATGGGTGTTGCAACGTATACGATATCGATATCTGGATCGGATACCAGTTCTTCGTAACTGCTGTAACACTTTTTCGCATGATACTTTGCTCCCAACAGCTTTGCTTTCTCTTCTGTTCTGGATCCAACCGCATATATTTCTGCATCTTCAACCTTTAATAAGGTGTCACAGAATACATTTGCGATACGTCCTGTTCCTAATATGCCCCAGCGTGTTGTCATAGTATTGCCTCCGTTAATGTGATTGGTAATATTATAACTGGAATATATTGGGATGGAAAGTTTTTTGATTAGGACAAGGGCTTATTCGCAGACCTTCGCCACGCCTATTCGGAATCCGCTTCGCTTCTTCCTCATAGACGGCTGGCGCCGCATACATCCTCATAACTTCGCACAAGCGCCTACTCATAGACCTTCGGTCTATTTCGTATCCGTGCGTCGCACGATAAATATACAAAAAAAGGACCGAGCCCGAGTAAACTCGAGTCGGTCCATATTTTTGCATATTTGCCGCGCTTGTGCTAAACGCTTACATGCCCATTTGTTTTGCTACTTCTTCTGCGAAGTTTTCTTCTTTCTTTTCGATACCTTCACCAGTTTCGAAACGAACGAAGCCTGTTACTTTGATTTCTGTGCCGTTTGCTTTGCCTACCTGTTCAAGGTATTTAGCTACTGGCTGTTTACCATCTTCAGCTTTAACGTAAACCTGTTCTAACAGACAAACTTCTTTAAGTTCTTTGTTAAGACGACCAATGATCATTTTTTCAATGATATTGTCTGGTTTGTCTGGGTTTTCGTTCTTAGCCTGAGCAAGAAGGATTTCTTTTTCGTGTTCTTTGTATTCTTCACTTACATCTGCAGAAGAAACGTATTTTGGATTTAATGCAGCTACCTGCATAGCGATGTTTGTTAATGCTTCTTTTACATCGTCGTTAACAACTGCTGTTTCTGCTTTAACGATAACACCGATACGTCCGCCACCGTGAATGTAGGATACTAAGCATCCACCTTCAACAGTTTCTTTCTGGAATCTTCTGATTGTTAAGTTTTCGCCGATTGTAGCTACTTTTTCTACATGAGCTTCTTTTACTGTCTTAGAAGCATCTTCAATCCAAGCTTCTTCTAATAAAGCTTCTACTGTTGTTGCTTCAGATTTAAGAGCCTGAGCTGCAACTGCTTCAACATATGCCTGGAATGTTTCATTTTTAGCAACGAAGTCTGTTTCAGAGTTAACTTCAACGATTGCTGCTGTGTTGCCTTCCATAGCTACACGTACAAGACCTTCAGCTGCGATACGGCCAGCTTTCTTTTCAGCTTTTGCCTGACCATTTTTTCTTAAATATTCAACAGCTGCGTCCATGTCGCCGTTTGTTTCATTTAAAGCTTTTTTGCAGTCCATCATGCCTGCGCCAGTCATTTCTCTTAATTCTTTTACCATTCCTGCTGTAATAGCCATAATTGTTTACCTCCGTTATATAATCGAGTTAATGTGTTTTGAATAAAAATTATTCAGCTTCTACTTCTTCAGCTACTTCAACGTCTGTTTCGATTGTGCCCTGGTTAGCTTCGATAACAGCGTCAGCCATTTTAGAAACGATTAATTTAACGGCTCTGATAGCATCATCATTACCTGGAATTACGAAATCAAGTTCTTCTGGATCACAGTTTGTATCAGCGATACCGATCAGTGGAATACCTAATGTATGAGCTTCCTGGATACAGATTCTTTCTTTCTTAGGATCAACTACGAAGATAGCGTCTGGAATTCTTTCCATATCTTTGATACCGCCAAGGTTCTTTTCAAGTTTTTCCCATTCTTTTTTCAGCTGGATAACTTCTTTCTTTGGAAGAACATCAAATGTTCCGTCTTCAGACATTTTTTCGATAGCTTTTAATCTAGCGATACGGCTCTGGATTGTTTTGAAGTTTGTGAGCATACCACCTAACCATCTTTCATTTACATAGTACATTCCGCAACGTTCAGCTTCTGCTTTGATTGCATCCTGTGCCTGTTTCTTTGTACCTACGAAAAGAATTGTACCACCCTGAGCAGCGATGTCAGCGATTGCATCGTAAGCTTCATCCACTTTACCTACAGATTTCTGTAAGTCGATGATGTAGATACCATTTCTTTCTGTGTAGATGTATGGAGCCATTTTTGGGTTCCATCTTCTTGTCTGATGACCAAAGTGTACACCAGCTTCTAATAACTGTTTCATTGAAATAACGCTCATTTTGTTTACCTCCATGGTTTGTGCTTCCATGTGCCTCGCGTTGTCCGGACACCCGACAGGGAACCATACCGGATTTCGACACATGTGATTAATTAATAAATTTCATACCGAGACATTTTATCACAAGGTTGTTCTATATGCAACTATTTTTTCGCTCTTTTTTCAGTATTTTCAAGAGTTTTTGCTTAGTAAATCCTTTGCCAATAAAAAATCCCTGCCACTACCTTCCGTAATGACAGGAACCAAAATCTCTATTAAATCTGCTTGTTCTTAATCTCCGCAATCTCATCAAATACCACATCATTCAATACCTTGATGTATGTGCCCTTCATACCAGAGGAACGAGACTCGATAACACCGGCACTTTCAAACTTTCTCAGTGCATTTACAATTACGGAACGTGTGATACCTACGCGGTCAGCAATTTTGCTTGCTACCAGCAGGCCTTCCTTGCCGTCCAGTTCATCGAAAATGTGAACGATAGCTTCCAGTTCGGAGTAGGACAAGGTGCTGATAGCAGACTTCACAATCTGCAGTTTTCTTGATTCTTCTTCGTTTTCTTCGTTAACGGAACGAAGCATTTCCAGTGACACTACCGTGGAACCGTACTCTGTCAGAATGATATCATCAATCTCATACTGACGCTGGAGACGATATACAAACAGAGAACCTAATCTCTCGCCTGCAATATCGATCGGAGAAATAATTGCGGAATAGGACTTGGTATCAGGTCCGCTGAATCCCAGTGTTTCCAGGTTAACATTTTCTTTTGTGGACAAAATCCCGAGCAGTCTTTCATTCAAATACATATCGATAAATCCGCCTACTTTGTCACTGATCAATTCATGAATCTCCGGTACATCCGTTGTATGGCTGATACCAAGAATCTTGCCCTTTTTGCTGATTACAAGAACATTGGATTCCAGAATCTCTGACAAAACGGCACAAATATCGTTAAATACTACCTTTGATGAACTGTTGTTGTGTAACAGCTTTCCAATTTTTCTGGTCTTATCTAAAAGACGTACACTGCTCATTTTCTTCCTCCTAAACATTTAGAAATAAACACCCTGTAAAATATACCTGCTCAAGCTTTTTGACGTAAAAAAAGTGCTAAAATCAACAAACTATGTTGATTTTAGCACAATTTATCAGTAAATTCAATTAATTGTTTGAAAATTTGCTTTATTTTTTTGGACGTTCCATCACATTTCCGCATTTTGTATCTGCACAAAGGATTTTATTGCCCTTTTCTACCATGTAGCTGCCGCATTTTGGACAGTTTTCAGTGTATGGTTTCTGCCATGACATAAATTCACAGGTTGGATTATCGATACAGCCAAAGTATTTTCTGCCCTTTTTGGTCTTTTTTATCACAATGTCCTTGCTACAGGTTGGACATGCAACCCCGATTTTTTCAAAGTATGGCATGGTATGACGACATTCCGGGAAGCCTGGGCAGGCAAGGAAACGGCCATGTGGTCCGTATTTGATGACCATGTTTCTGCCACATACTTCACAGATGGTGTCTGTTACTTCGTCTTCGATCTTGAACTTTTCAAGTTCTTTTTCTGCCTTTTCTACAGCTTCTTTTAAGTCCGGATAGAAGTTTCTCACGATGACTTTCCAATCTACGGTACCTTCTTCTACACTGTCTAACAGAGACTCCATGTTGGCTGTAAATTTGTCATCTACGATTACCGGGAAAGCATCTTCCATAATGGAGTTTACGGCTTCCCCAAGTTCTGTTACATGGAGGTTTTTGTTTTCTTTTAACAGATAATGTCTGCCAATCAGGGTGGAGATCGTTGGTGCATAGGTACTTGGACGACCTACGCCAAGTTCTTCCAGCACTTTTACCAGAGAAGCTTCTGTGTAATGTGCAGGCGGCTGTGTAAAGTGCTGTTTTGAATCCAGCTTATCACAAGTAAGCTGAGATGCTTCGCTTAAAGAGCCTGCCAATACAACCGTCTCTTCTTTTTCATCTTCCAGACTATATACGGACATAAAGCCTGCAAATTTCATCTTGGATGCAGACACGTTGAATACATATTCTGCAGCATTGATCTTAACCGAGGTGGTTTCATACACTGCACTTGCCATACGGCTTGCCACGAATCGATTCCAGATCAGCTGATAGAGACGGAACAGGTCACGGCTTAAGGAGCCTTTTACCTTGGATGGTGTCAATGTAATATCCGTTGGTCGAATGGCTTCGTGGGCATCCTGAATCTTGTTATTTGATTTTTTCGCAGTAACTTCTTCGGAAACGTATTCTTTTCCGTATACTTCGCCAATGTATGCATCTGCTGTAGCTGCCGCTTCTTCGGATACTCGAACGGAGTCCGTACGAAGGTAGGTGATCAGACCGATGGTTCCGCTTCCCTTGATATCAATACCTTCATACAACTGCTGTGCCAGACGCATGGTCTTCTGTGTAGCAAAGTTCAGATGCTTGCTGGCTTCCTGCTGTAAAGTACTTGTGGTAAATGGAAGTGGTGCCTTTTTGGTACGTTCTCCCCTTTTCACACTTTCAATTTTATATTCTGCGCCTTCGATTGCCTTTACAATCTTATCCAGTTCTTCCTGGGAACGAATGGTAATCTTGCCCTTTTCATCTCCGTGGAATCTTGCAACCAGAGGTTTCTTTTCTCCTGCTACAGACAGATGTGCATCTAAAGTCCAGTATTCTTCCGGAATAAAGGCGTCGATTTCTTTTTCTCTGTCACATACGATTCGCAGGGCTACAGACTGCACACGACCGGCGCTAAGGCCACGTTTTACCTTTGCCCATAAAAGCGGACTGATCTGGTAGCCTACCATGCGGTCTAAGACGCGGCGGGCCTGCTGGGCATCCACCAGTCCCATATTGATCTTACGTGGTGCTTTTAAAGATGCTTTTACTGCATTTTTTGTAATTTCATTGAATGTGATTCTCTGAATATCCTTTTCTTCCAGCTTTAATGCATGACACAGATGCCAGGAGATCGCTTCTCCTTCTCGATCCGGGTCAGTTGCCAGATATACTTTGTCTGCCTTTTTCACTTCTTTTCGAAGGTTGGCAAGTACATCTCCTTTTCCTCGGATTGTAATGTATTTTGGTTCAAAGTCATTGTCGAAATCAATTCCCATCTGACTTTTTGGAAGGTCACGCACATGTCCATTGGATGCTGCTACCTCATAGTTTTTCCCTAAAAACTTCTTAATGGTCTTCACTTTTGCAGGTGATTCCACGATTACAAGATATTTTGCCATTCATTAACCCCTTTGTCGAAAACAGACACCTCATAAAAAATATCTTCAATATGAGGTTCTGCTAAAGTAATTTTTATAAGATTCTTTTACTAATTTCTTCCGCTTTAGTCCATCTAAAATCGCCAAAACATGTCCTACCGGCAATCCTGTTTCTTCTATTATAGTGTCCAGGTATTTTGGCTCGAAATTGAGACCACTATACAACAAGGCTTCTTCTTTTTCAAGTACAAATTTATTTTCTTTTTTTGAAACTATCTGTTTGTACCCTGCTAAATTGGTATCAACCAGGAATTGTTCGATGTCATCTAAAATGCCGGCTCCCTGGTAAATCAAGCGGTTTGTGCCCTGGCTGTTTTTATCTGATATTCGCCCTGGAAGGGCATATACATCTTTTCCCTGTTCCATGGCAAAATCAGCCGTTATCAGTGATCCGCTCCGCAGCCTTGCCTCCATCACCACCACAATATCCGCAAGCCCACTGATGATGCGATTTCTCTGTGGGAAAAAGATGGGAAGCGGATTTGTCCCCGGTGCATATTCAGAAAGGATTCCTCCTGTGGATTGAGAAATATTTTCATAAATCGTTCTTGCTGCCGGTGGATAACAGATGTCCACACCACATCCCAGCACGCCATAGGTTTTGCCTTTTCCTCGCAGGGCACCAGCATGGCCGGCACAATCAATCCCATATGCCATACCACTGATGACGGGCACCTGGTTTTTGGCCAATTCTTCTGCCAGCGTTTCTGTCATACAGCGTCCATATTCCGAGCATTTGCGGGAACCGACAATGGCAACACAGACCTCGTCCCCTGGAAGTTGTCCCTTATAATATAATGCATATGGTGACTGATTTATGTTCCTTAATTTTCTCGGATAGGTCTTATCATCATAAGTCGTAAGAAAAATCCGTTCCTTTTGGGCTTTTTTTCGAATCTCTTCCGGTGAAGATCCCGTTTGTCTGGCTGTCACGATCACCGATGCATCTGCGTTATAGTATTCGCAGAGCTGAAACAGTTCCAGTTCTGACATATGATACAATTCTTTCTCCGTAGCTGCCGAAACCAACTGGATTTTTTGTGTGGCTGACAGACCCGTCAGTCCGGCAAACCAATATTTATAGGATAATAAATCTGTATTGTTCTCTGCGCAAGTTTCCTGTAATCCATTTTCTATCCATTCACTCATCTTTATCACCGCCCTTCTACAACTGCTTCCAGTACTTTTTGTCCAGACCGCGAAATGCATAGGCCTCCACCAGATGATGTCTTTGAATCTGTTCAGACTGTTCCATATCTGCAATGGTACGGGCGACTTTTAAAAGCTTAAAATGGGAGCGTGTGGACAACTCTTCAATGTTTCGTATCTGTTCCAGATACGCGGTTGATGCCCCATCCAGCAAACAATATTTTTTCACATCGGAAGATGGCATCTGTCCATTGAAATAGTAATCCTGATTGGCAAAACGCTTTTTTTGAATCTGCTGAGTGCATACGACCCGCTCCCGAATCTGTTCGGAGGATTCCTCGCTATGATTGCCCGTCAGTTCTGTAAATGGAATTTCTGCCGTCTCCACCGTCATATCGAATCGATCCAGAATTGGCTGGGAAATCCGATTGATGTAGCTGTGGACAGAAGCATTGGTACAGCGACATCGATTCCGATCCGGATAGAAACCACACTTGCAGGGATTCATGGCCGCCACTGTCATGAAGTCACAGGGATACCGATATCTTCCGCCCACACGGTCGATATGGATGTACCCATCTTCCATGGGCTGCCTGAGCATGTCGATGACCGGCTTTTGAAATTCGGGAAACTCATCCAGAAACAGTACCCCTTTGTGAGCCAAACTGACCTCACCCGGCATGGGATTGCGTCCGCCGCCGCATAATCCCTGGGCTGTAATGGTATGATGTGGCGCCCGAAACGGACGGTTTGCCTGCAGATAAGCAGACTGCTCCGTTCCATCGTAAACATTGTATATTTGGGATAATTCTAAAATCTCGTCATATTCCATATCCGGCAATATAGTCGGGATACGTTTTGCCAGCATTGTTTTTCCTGAACCAGGCGGACCTATGAACAAAAGGTTGTGCATTCCGCTGACTGCAATCTCACATGCCCGCTTTGCCAGTTTCTGACCGCAGACGTCAGCAAAATCTTCTTTATAATCCCGCTGGACCTTCGGCGCAGTCCGTTTGTATGCCACCCGTTCCCACTCTCTATTTTGACAGATACAGACCAACTCATAAATACTGGTCAACGGGATTACCTGCACCGTTTCCGGCGCTGCCGCTTCTTCCTTATTTTTCTCTGGAACAAAAATTCGTTCTAATCCCAGCTTTTTTGCCAATATGGCAGCAGACAATGTGCCCTTGACAGGCAATACTTCACCGTTCAATCCAATCTCACCAAGGAACAATGCCTGACTTGTTATCGCGGTGTCCAGCACACCAATTGCGGTCAGCAAAGCCGTTGTTACCGCAAGATCATAGGAAGATCCGGACTTTCGGATATCCGCCGGTGTAAAATTAACAGTAATTCGACTTGGTGGCAATTCAATGCCACAATTTTTCAAAGCAATTCTTACACGCTCTCTTGCTTCTTTTACTTCGGATGCCAAAAATCCTACCATTTCAAAGGATGGCATTCCATTAGAAATATCCGCTTCAATTTTAACAGGAAAACTATCTATCCCTCTCAAAACAGCGGTTTTTACAACACTATACATACTCTTATCTTTTGGGTGAAATATGAGAAAATAACTGAAAAAAGACACAACCATCGTAGCACAGGTTCTGTCTTTTTCAAATTAAATCCTTATAATCATTTTATTAAGAAAGTATAAACCGCAGCTTGTTCAGTGCTTTTTTCTCTATTCGGCTCACATACGAACGGGAAATCCCAAGGGAATCTGCGATTTCTCTCTGTGTGGCAGGTCTTGTATTATAAAGTCCATATCGTTTGCAAATGATAAAACGCTCCCTCTCATCCAGAACGGAAGGTATTGCCTCATACAGCAGTGCCACATTTTTATGCAGTTCGGCAATATCAGACAATTGAGGAGTATCGCTTTCCACCACATCCATCAACTTGATCTGATTGCCCTCCTTGTCTGTCCCAATCGGCTCATAAAGGGACACTTCCCGGCTGGTTTTCTTTTTGCTTCTGAAAAACATCAGCAATTCATTTTCAATACACCTTGCCGCGTAGGTTCCCAGCCGACTTGCCCGATCCATTTTATAAGTGTTCACTGCTTTGATCAGGCCGATGGTACCAATGGAGATCAGTTCCTCCATATCTTCCGTGGCACTTTGATACTTCTTTGCTATATGGGCAACGAGACGCATGTTGCGCTCAATCAGGATTTCTTTTGCAGCCAAATCTCCTTTTGACCATTCTGTCAAAAAAAATTGTTCTTCCTGTTCCGTAAGGGGTGATAAGAATGGTTTCAAAAAACACCTCTCGCTGGCAGAACTTATTATATTCTATGAACTTTGGACGATTGCTGTGCTTTTCCCAATTTATTTTATATTTCTGACATAGGGTGTACATAAAATTCTATCTTTTTTCACGCATATCCTGTATTTTATGCTATACTCCCCAGTATGAAACGCGCAATCACTTATGAAATTACAGAAAAACATCATAATAAGACTATCCAACAGTTTTTGAAGGACACGGGCTACTCCCATGCAGTTATTGTCCAGTTGAAAAAGACCGAGGAAGGAATTTTAAAAAATGGCATCTGGAGCTATGTTAATGACAAGCTTTCTGCTGGTGACACCCTTCATGTGCACTGGAAGGAGGAAAGTCTGTCAGACAATATAGTGCCTGTAGACTTACCGTTCCATGTTGTTTATGAAGACGAAGATATTCTTGTCGTCAACAAGCCAGCCAATATGCCGATTCATCCTTCCATGAACAACTATGACAACACCCTTGCCAATGCTGCCATGTACTATTTCCAGCAAAAAGGGGAATCCTTTACTTATCGATGTATTAACCGGCTGGATCGGGACACCAGCGGCTTAACGATTCTTGCCAAAAACATGTTGTCTGGAGGAATTCTTGCGAAACATTCCGGGCTTCGGGAAATCAAGCGGGAATATGTGGCGATCGTATCCGGAAATACGCCTGCAGCAGGCACCATTGATGTACCAATTGCAAGACTGGATGGTTCCACGATCGAACGGTGTGTAGACTTCGAGAAGGGGGAACATGCAGTGACACATTATTGGAAGCTGGCTTATGACGCAGAGAAAAATCTCTCATTGATTCGACTGAAATTGGAAACCGGACGGACACATCAGATCAGAGTTCATATGAAATATGCAGGATTTCCATTAATTGGAGATTTTCTTTACAATCCTGATTATCGATATATTCAGAGACAGGCACTTCACTCTGTGGCACTGACCTTTGTGCATCCGATTACTGGGGAAGAAATGCATTTTGAGGCACCATTACCAGCGGATATGGCATCCAGTTTCACCTGTGATTAAACAATAACAAAAACGCTAACCTTTCCAAAACAAAAAGTGGATCTATGCAACCTATTGTGTTGTATAAATCCACTTTATTCTTATTCTGTTTCAACTAACGTACTTTCTCTGGGAATCCCACTTTTTTCTGTACTTTACGCAATGTTTTCATCGCATAGTAGTTTGCTTTTTCTGCATTTTCCTTGATAACACTATCAATGTATGCCTTATCTTTGGACAGTTCTGCGTAACGATCCTGTAATGGTTTTAATACGGACACTACACTTTCACCAACGGCTACTTTCAGGTCTCCATAGCCTTTGCCCTCAAACTCTGCCACTGCTTCGTCTGGAGTCTTGCCTGTACATGCACAGTAGATGTCTAACAGATTGCGAACGCCTGGCTGTTCATCACGATAGCAGATACAAGCTTCGGAGTCTGTTACCGCACGCTTGAATTTACGCATGATCGTATCTGGATCATCCATCAGATAGATGCTTGCGTTTGGATTTTCGTCGGACTTGGACATCTTCTTTTCCGGATTCTGCAGGCTCATGATCTTAGCTCCCGCTTTTCCATAGTATGCTTCTGGAACGGTAAATACATCGCCATAGATAGAGTTAAATCTTTCTGCAACGTCACGTGTCAGCTCCAGATGCTGTCTCTGGTCGATACCAACTGGTACCACATCTGCCTGATACAGCAAAATGTCAGAAGCCATCAGGACTGGATATGTAAACAGACCAGCATTGATGTTATCTGCGTGCTTTGCAGACTTATCTTTAAACTGTGTCATACGGTTCAACTCGCCCATGTAGGTATAGCAATTCAAGATCCATGCAAGTTCTGCGTGACCAGATACGTGTGACTGGTAGTAAATGCAGTTCTTCTTTGGATCAAGACCAGCTGCGATATATAGAGTAAGCAAGTTTCTTGCACGTTTTCTAAGTTCTGCCGGGTCCTGGCGAACAGTAATAGAATGCATATCTACAACACCGTAGAAACATTCGTATTCATCGCTTAATGTAACCCAGTTCTTTAATGCACCAAGGTAATTGCCCAGTGTCAGATTACCTGTGGCCTGCATGCCGCTGTATAACACTTTCTTTCCATCTATCATGATTGATTTCCTCTTTTCCTAATCTGATTTTACTTCACCACAAAAGTGAACACTAACAAAAAACTAACAATTAGTTTAACAAAAATCTACTTATTTTTCAACACATGCTTTCGGATATATGCGAAAGTCTCTTCTTCGCCCTTTTCCTTTAGCATGAAAAGCATTTCTTCCAACAACTGGGCACTTTCCGGATGAAGCATGTGTACGCCCTTCCCACGCATATAATATTCATAGGCCGAGGCATCTGTGTATTTTTCCTTCTGATATACCTTGGATGCAGCCATGCGGTCGCACATCATCTCCACTACATATTTCACAGGCATTTTCATGCCAGTCATTCCCGTACCGGGAGGAAGGCCATAGTCAATCCAATACTCGAAATGATGCTTATTTCTGCCCTTATGGTGAAGCCAGGAGCTGGAATAGCCCTTATCCATTCGCTCGGCATTATTGGGGCTCATGTTGCCCTGATAATACTTGCATCCAACCAGAAACTCCACCGGTGAATACTTTGACATGTCGTGAAACAAGCCCTGTCTGTAAAGTCCCACTTTAAAACAATGCTGCAGTACGAGCCATTTATGATATGTAATTGTCTTGAAATGTTTCCAAGCCTTCATTCATTTCTCCTAAACTTTCTTAATAGACACCTTTGTATCATTCTATGCCAATGATAATGCGATCCTTACAAAACCCCATTCATGATCATCCAGATGAGTTGAAGTACAATCAGATGACATGGGTAAAACAGGTAGAAAAAATACTTCATGGAATAGTTTCCACGCTGACCATTGTACAACATCATTGGAATGACCGCAATGAGTCCAAATAACTGCATAGGGCCAAATCCCAACAGGAATATGATTGCCATTAAAAAATATTTTAACCACTGTTTTTCTCTGAAATAAAACAGTACAAAAATCAGCACAACGCCCCCTGCACCATAATCGGTGTGCAGCAATTGCGAAACCACCATAATTGCCACACCTGCGAAAAAGCCGATAAGCAAACCGCCAGAAAAACGTTTTTGCACCCGTTCGAGGAGCAACAGCACCAACAATCCCAGGAACAGCGTCCAGAAAATGTTCTGATGTCCCCAGTAAAATGGCTGACTGTACATGGCAATATCAAATGGAATTTCCGCAATAAAAGCAAAAACCAACAGTCTGACCATATATTTTTTTATATTACTTGTATGTACATACCCTTCTACTAACAGAAAGGCAAACAGTGGAAACGCAATTCGTCCAACAATGCGGAACATATCGTATTGCGGGAATAAAATAGCGCCCACATGGTCAATTACCATTGTGATAATGGCAATCCATTTTAGTATATTACCATTTAAGCATGAGATTTTTTGATTCATGATAACTCCTGATTCATTTACATTTGGCATGGAATAGGATACACCGCATGTTACTGCAGCAGATATTATCCCATGCAAAACAGTATACACGTACCAACACAAAAAAGGAATAGATTCCTTTCAGAAATCTATCCCTTTTACATTTTACGAAATCTTTCGTATCGCTCTGCAGCTAACTGTTCTCCTGATTTTTCGTAATTGCGATATAAAAATCCTCGAATCTGTGCCTGCATCTCGCGACCAATCTGGAGGAGATTGTGAACATCTGCAGGTTCAGACTCTGGAATCACACGCTCAATAATTCCAAGTTTTTTCAGCTCTACTGCTGTTACCTTCATCAGCTCTGCCGCTTCTGGGGCACGTTTGCTGTCCTTCCAAAGAATGGACGCGAATCCTTCTGGTGAAAGAATGGTGTATGTGGCATTTTCCATCATCCATACTTCGTTGGCAACCGCCAATGCCAATGCACCGCCGCTTCCGCCTTCACCGATTACAATACTTAACACAGGAACCTTTAATGCTGCCATCTCAAACAGATTTCTTGCAATGGCTTCCCCCTGTCCGTGTTCCTCTGCCTCCAGACCTGGATAAGCACCTGGCGTGTCTATAAAGTTAATGATTGGACGACCAAACTTCTCTGCCTGCTTCATCAAACGCAGTGCTTTGCGATAGCCTTCCGGAGATGGCATACCAAAGTTACACTTGATGTTCTCCTTGGTGGTTCTGCCCTTTTGCTGTCCGATAACAGTTACCGGGCAGCCATCTAAGTATGCAATGCCACCTACAGTAGCCCCATCATCTCCATAGTGACGATCTCCGTGGAATTCCTGAAAATCATCAAAGATCTCATTGATAAATTCCAGTGCTGTCGGTCTGTCTGCACTTCTGGCGGTCTGGACACGATCCCATGCAGGCATATCGCGATAGGAAACGCGTTCTTCCTGTGTCACCAGCTTTGTCACCAGCAATGCTTCTTCCTTTGGTGCCTTTTTATGCATGCGAAGAAGTTTTGCCAGTGTCCCTTTCATGGTATCTCGCTCAATCAGACCGTCAATCAGACCGTGAGCTACCAGAAATTCGGAACGCTGAAAACCTTCCGGCAGCTTCTGCCCAATGGTCTGTTCAATCACACGAGGACCTGCAAAACCAACCAGTGCACCAGGTTCTGCCAGGATGATATCACCCAGCATGGCAAAACTTGCGGTAACACCACCAGTTGTTGGGTCTGTCAATACTGTGATATATAAAAGTCCTGCCTCGGAATGCTTCTGTAATGCGGCAGATGTTTTTGCCATCTGCATCAGGGAAACCATTCCCTCCTGCATTCTGGCTCCACCGGAACAGGTAAATATGACTAATGGTAATTTTTCTTCTGTGGCCCGTTCTACTGCACGGGTTATCTTTTCACCAACTACATATCCCATACTTCCCATCAGGAAATGGGTATCACAGACTGCTATCACACATGTTTCGCCCTGAATGGTGCATCTGCCTGTTGTCACAGCTTCATCAATCTTGTAACGCTCCTGCAGCGCATCCAGTTTGTCTGTGTAGCCTGGATATTCCAATGGATTTGGCGTTTCTAATCCTGTATCCCACTGAACAAAAGAACCCTTATCTGCTACGAGACGAATTCTTTTTTTCGTGGACAGACGAAAGTATTTTCCGCATTTGTAACAAGTATAGTCGTGGGCTACCACATCTTCCTTGTACAGCATCTCGCCACATCCGTCACACTTGATCCAAAGCCCTTCCGGAACTTCTTTTTCCTTTCTCGGTACGGATATATATGTTGTTTTTTTAAACTTTAACAATGTTCATCACCTATTAAATAGTTGTTCAGAATAAGGAATATTTGTTTTC
The DNA here is from genome assembly GCA_017472565.1 of Eubacterium sp. Taxonomy (GTDB): domain Bacteria; phylum Bacillota; class Clostridia; order Lachnospirales; family Lachnospiraceae; genus Brotonthovivens. Next base: position 8,133 of record JAFUPY010000006.1, on the reverse strand, counting down.
ACATTCATCTTATTTCTGAACATTTTCAAAAAATTCCTGAATGAAGTGGGTATTAAAATCCCCTGACTGGAACACAGAATGATTGATGATCTCATACTGATAGTCCAGATTGGTCACCACTCCATCAATATTGATTTCGCCCAAAGCAGAGCGCATCTTATCAATGGCCGCTTCTCTGTCTTTTGCGTAAACTATGATTTTTGCTATCATAGAATCATAGTACGGTGGGATGGTATATCCAGAGTAAATCGCTGAGTCTACACGGATACCATTGCCACCTGGAAAATGTAAATACTCTATTTTGCCAGGATTTGGCATAAAGTTTTTCTCCGGGTTTTCCGCATTAATACGACATTCAATGGAATGACCACGAAGAACGATATCTTTCTGTTTAAACGTAAGTTTTTCTCCCTGGGCAATATGAATCTGCTCTTTGATCAGATCCAATCCTGTTACCATCTCTGTTACAGGGTGTTCCACCTGAATACGGGTATTCATTTCCATGAAATAAAACTTCTTGTTTTTATCAAGCAAGAATTCGATGGTTCCGGCACTTTCATAGCCTGCTGCCTTGGCAGCCTTAACAGCTACAGCCCCCATCTTTTCTCTCAATTTCTCATCCAAAGCTGCAGATGGACATTCCTCAATCAGCTTCTGATGGCGTCTCTGAATGGAGCAATCACGCTCGCCCAGAGATACTACGTTGCCGTGCTGATCTGCCAGAATCTGAATTTCGATATGGCGTGGGCTTTCGATATATTTTTCAATATACATGGTATTATCACCAAATCCATTGATAGATTCCTGCTGTGCTACCTTGAAGTTGCCTTCAAAATCCTCTGCACTGCGAGAAATTCTCATACCTTTGCCGCCACCACCACTGGAAGCCTTGATCATAACAGGATATCCCATTTCGTCAGCTATCTTTTTGCCTTCCATGGCAGTGTAAACAGCCTCTTTGCTTCCAGGAACAACAGGAACACCTGCTGCCATCATGGTTTTTCTTGCTTCCTGCTTATTTCCCATTCTGTCAATGACGTCTGCAGATGGACCAATAAACTTGATATTGCATTTATGACACATCTGGGCAAACTTTGCGTTTTCGGACAAAAATCCAAACCCTGGGTGAATCGCATCTGCGTGACACGCGTTTGCAGCACTAAGGATTCGCTCCATATTCAAATAACTGTCCTTTGGTGCCGGACCGCCAATGCAGATGGCTTCATCTGCCAACTGGGTGTGGAGAGCATCCCGGTCTGCGGTAGAATACACTGCCACAGACTTGATTCCCAGTTCTCTGCAGGCACGAATGATACGCACCGCAATCTCGCCTCTATTTGCAATCAAAATTTTTTGAAACATACATACTCCTTAGCCAATGGCAAAAGTGAGTTCTGCAATCACCGCAACTTTTCCATCTACGTATGCTTTTGCACTGCCTACACCGATAGGCCCCTTACGTCTGATGATTTCCAACTCTAACGTTAAAACATCACCCGGAACAACTTTGCGTTTGAACTTTGCAGAATTGATTCCACCAAAATAGGCTGTTTTTCCTTTAAATTCCTCACAGCTTAATACTGCAACCGCTCCAACCTGGGCCAGTGCTTCAATAATCAGTACACCTGGCATAACAGGCTCCTGTGGAAAATGACCTGCAAAAAATGGTTCATTGTAAGTTACACATTTTTTGCCAACGGCACGAACACCTGGTTCTAATTCTTCAATCGTATCGATCAAGAGCATTGGCTGACGGTGAGGAATAATTTCCATAATTTCTTTCGTATTTAATAAAGACATAAACTATTCTCCTTTACGCGATAACAAACATTGTCTGTCCATATTCTACCAGATTTCCATCCTCAATGAGAATAGCTTTTACAATTCCATCGTATTCAGATTCGATTTCGTTCATCAGCTTCATAGCTTCTACGATGCCAAGAACCTGGCCTTTCTTTACAGCATCTCCCACTTTTACAAATGGTTCTGCTCCCGGAGATGGTGCTGCATAGAAGGTTCCCACCAGCGGAGAGGTGACTGCGTTACCTGCAGGCACTTCTGCCTGTGTAGTTCCAAACGCTGGTGCCGCCTGCATTTGGGCAGTTACAGCCTGTGTTGCCATTGGCATTGGCTGCATTGGACTCATCTGTGGCAGTTCTGCCGGCATCATCATTGGCACTGGAGCTGGAATTGCCTGCACTACGTCATTTTCTTTTTTAATCGTTAAGCTAACACCGTTTTCATCATATGATATTATAGAAATATCATATTTGGAAACTGCTTCCATAAGCTTTATAATCTGTTCAACTTCCATTTTCTTTCCTTTCAACGGCATAAAATCTTTAAATGGTTTCTTTTATCCCGTCTTATTCCTGATACTTCTTCACAATCAAGGTTGCATTGTGACCACCAAAAGCAAGGGAATTGCTCATTGCATAGTTGAATTCCATCTCTGTCCCTGCTCCCTGTACATAGTCCAGATCCAGTTCTTCATCTGGAGTTTCAAGGCCTACTGTTGGATGAATGTAGCTATTGTTCATCTGCAGCACACTGGCAATGAATTCCACTGCACCTGCAGCACCAAGCAAATGACCGATCATGGATTTGGTGGAATTTACTTTTATTCCATAGGCATGGTCACCAAATACTTCTTTGATGGCTCTTGTTTCAAACAGGTCATTATGATGTGTACTTGTTCCGTGAGCATTGATATATTTGATATCTTCTGGTGTAATACCAGCATCTTTCATGGCGAATCTCATTGCATTTGCTGCCCCCATACCATCTTCTGCCGGAGATGTGATATGGTAAGCATCACTTGTGGCACCATAGCCAACCACTTCAGCAAGGATGTTAGCACCTCTTGCCTTGGCATGCTCTAATTCTTCCAAAACAACCACGCCTGCACCATCACCTAACACGAAGCCATCACGGTCTTTGTCAAATGGAATGGAACAACGTTCTGCTGTATTTTTCGTAGAAAGGGCTGTTAACTGTGAAAATCCAGCTAAGCTGATTGGTGTGATAGCACATTCTGTACCGCCAGCCAGCATCACATCTGCATCACCAAACTGAATGGTTCTGTAAGCTTCACCGATGGAATGTGTACCTGTGGCACAAGCTGTTACCACGTTGATGCTTTTTCCCTTTAATCCAAGCTGGATACAAACGTTACCGGCTGCGATATTGGTAATCATCAGCGGAACCAATAGTGGATTGACACGACCTGGTCCTTTATCTAACAATTTTTCGTATTCCCGTTCAATCGCCTGCAGACTTCCCACACCAGAACCGATAGAGCAGCCAACACGGTATGGATCTTCCTGTTCCATATCGATACCAGACTGTTCAAAGGCCTCTTTTGCTGCAGCAACTGCATACTGGGAAAACTTCTCCATACGTTTTGCTGCTTTTGGATCCATATGATCTTTTGCAACAAAATTTTTTACTTCTGCTGCAACATGTACTTTATACTCTGTGGTGTCAAAATAGGAAATTTCTGCAAAACCTGTTTTTCCAGCTTTGATGCCTTCCCAATATTCTGCCACACTTAAACCAATCGGGGTGATTGCACCCATTCCGGTTACAACAACTCTTCTCATTTTAGTTATCCTCACTTTTTTAGTTGCACTCGTTCTTTGTTTTTTGCAGATGTGTTACATCGCCATTCCACCGTCCACGTGTAATACCTGACCGGTAATATAAGCCGCGTTATCGGATGCCAAAAACACAACTGTATTGGCAACTTCTTCCGGTGTGGCAAAACGTCCCAATGGAATCTGTGCTTTGCCTGCTTCTTTTATTTCATCCGGAAGTGCTGCTGTCATAGCTGTTTCAACAAATCCCGGAGCAACTGCATTAACACGGATATTTCTGCTGCCAAGTTCTCTCGCCATAGATTTTGTCATACCGATGATACCTGCTTTGGATGCTGCATAGTTTACCTGTCCTGCATTTCCCATCACACCCACAACGGAAGAAATATTGATAATACTTCCGCATTTCTGTTTCATCATCTGACGGGCAATGTGACGCATGGTGTTAAAGGTTCCTTTTAAATTTACATCGATAACATCATCAAAATCTGCTTCCTTCATCATCATTAAAAGGTTATCTTTTGTAATGCCTGCATTGTTTACTAAAATATCGATACGACCATAGCGCTTTGCCACATCTTTGATCATATCTGCAACTGCATCGTATTCATTTACACTGCACTGGATGGCTTCTGCATTGCCGCCCATGCTAACGATTTCTTCCACAACTGCGTCCGCACCTGTTTTGGAATGCATATAATTTACAATCACTGTGGCACCGCATTTTGCCAGACCTAAGGCAATTGCTTTGCCAATACCTGCGCCGGCACCTGTGACCAATGCTACTTTTCCTGTCAGCATATTTCTATCCTCTTTCTTATAACTTGGTTTCGCACAAAAGAAAACCAAACTTTATTTTGTTATTGTTTTGAATTTCTATTTATTTGATATTCAAAGTATATATCTAAAAAAAATAGACCTTACTCCATTTCAGCTAATGCTGCTGCCAATTCATCCAGATGCTCCACCTTATCTACTCGGAATGCAGGAATGGATTTGTCGATTTTCTTTAAGAATCCACAAAGAGATTTTTTCGGACCAATCTCAACAAATACTTCCACGCCATCTGCAATCATACGTTCCACACTCTGCTGCCAGCGCACGGAAGATGAAATCTGTTCTTTCAGCAATCCTTTTACTTCAGACTCATCTGTTACATAATCTGCTGTCACATTTGTGATGTATGGAGTCTGTATCTTACTGATTGTAACTTCATCTAATACTTTTTCCAGCTTTTCACCCGCTCCTGCTAACATTTCAGAATGAAATGGACCGCTTACTTTTAATGGAGTGACTTTTTTCGCACCGGCTTCTTTCATTTTTACAGAAGCTTCTGCTACTGCGTTTTCTTCACCGGTAATTACTGTCTGCCCTGGACTGTTGTAATTTGCTACAGAAACAATGCCATCTGTTTCTTCACAGATCTTTTCGATGGTTTCATTGTCAAGCCCCATAATTGCTGTCATGGCTCCACCAGTTGGAACTGCTTCTTCCATATATGCACCACGTTTTACAACAACCTTAAAGGCATCTTCTGCTGTCATGACGCCAGAGGCAACTAATGCTGCATATTCGCCAAGACTTAACCCTGCATTTACGACCGAATCGATCCCTTTTTCCCGAACCGCTGCAAGAATGGCAAGTTCGTCTGCCAGCATGGCAATCTGCGTGTACTTGGTAATGTCCAATTCTTCGTTTTCCTCGAACATCAGATGTTCGATATCCATACCGCTCACCTTAGAGGCAAGCTCTATCATTTCCCTGGAAGAGGCGTAAGTATCATAAAAATCTTTGCCCATTCCCACATACTGGGAACCCTGTCCAGGGAACATAAAAGCTATTTTCTTCATGTTATCTCCAATCTGCGAAAACAGGGTCAAAGCTTTGGCCTGTTTCGCAAATAATCAATCTTATTAGCGACCAAGCAGCTTACTTGCCTGCTCCATCATCTCGGAAATCATTTCTTCACAAGTCTGTTCTTCTTTGACCATTCCGGCAATCTGACCTGCCATTACAGTACCCATTTTTACATCACCGTCAACAACTGCCGCTCTAAGAGATCCTAAGGTAAGATGTTCCAATTCTTCAAAGGAAGCGCCTTCCTTTTCCAGTCTCAAATATTCTTTTGTCATTGGATTTCTTAAAGAACGAATTGGATGTCCGTGAGTTCTGCCTGTTACTTCAGAATCAATATCCTTGGCTTTGATGATCTTCTGCTTGTAGTTGTCGTGTGCGATACATTCCTTCGCCACACAGAAACGTGTGCCCATCTGTACTGCCTCAGCCCCGAGCATCATTGCCGCTGCAATGCCTCGGCCATCCCCAATACCGCCTGCAGCGATAACCGGAATAGAAACTGCATCAACCACCTGTGGAACCAGCGTCATGGTTGTAGCTGCACCGATGTGTCCGCCAGACTCTGTCCCTTCTGCGATGACCGCATCTGCACCGCCTCGTTCCATCAGTTTTGCAAGGGCTACACTTGCCACAACAGGAATCACTTTGATTCCAGCCGCTTTCCACATTTCCATATATTTGGAAGGATTGCCTGCACCAGTTGTAACAACTTTGATGCCTTCTTCTACCACAATACGTGCCACATCATCTGCATATGGACTAAGAAGCATAACGTTTACACCAAGCGGTTTGTCTGTCAGTTTTTTTGCTTCCTGAATCTGTGTACGAAGTACATCTCCCGGCATACTTGCTGCACCGATCAGCCCTAAGCCGCCTGCATTGGAAACGGCTGCTGCAAGATGATAGTCAGCCACCCATGCCATACCGCCCTGGATAATTGGATACTGAATTCCCAAAAGTTCTGTAATTCTAGTTTTCATGCTATTTTCCTTTATATAACGCATAGACATCGCATATGTATCTGCAAATCCTAGCTTTTTTATTTCTTACTCTACGTGTGCTTCTAAGTATTTCACAAATTCACCAACGGTTGTGATCTGTTCAAGATCTTCAGATGGGATTTCGATTCCGTATTCTTCTTCTGCAGCCATAACCATTTCGAATAAATCTAAAGAGTCAGCATCTAAGTCCTCTTTAAATCTTGCTTCTAAGGTTACGATTTCTTCTTCTACAGATAACTGTTCCACGATCATTTCTTTTACTTTTTCAAACATAATTTTATCTCCTTTTCTCTAATTTCCCACAAGCAAGCTTGCGCAAATCATTTTTTAAAATTTTTGCTCTCCTAAATCGTCAACAAAAATATTTTGATATTCAAAGTATATTCAGACGCATGGACTTTGTCAATAGCGAAAAATAGAAATAATTGACTTTTCTCCCCTAATTCACTATACTAAGTGGGTACTAAATTATTACCTCAAGAAATTAGTTCTGACAATTTCTTCAGGCTGCTTTGACAACTATAAAAAAGTAAAGAAGGTAATTTTATGTCAAAAGAAACTAACTTTGATAGTCTTGATGATGTTTTGGATCCAAACGATGTGTATGTAACACTGGATCTGGACGACAATATTACGATTGAATGCAAAGCAATCTCTATCTTTGAAGCAAACGGACAGGATTACATCGCTCTACTCCCACTTGATGAGGATGGCAATCCAAATGACGATGGTGAAGTATTTTTATATCGCTACTTCGAAGATGAAGAAGGCAATCCTTCTATCGATATGATTTTCGATGATGAAGAATTTGAAATCGCTTCTGACCGTTTTGATGAAATTCAGGATGAAGCTGAGTTTAATGAAATGTAATTGCATACGAAGATAAAAGCAACGCTGATTCCATGGAATTGGCGTTCTTTTTTTTGTAAAACTCTTTTTCTGTTACTATGTTAAATTTATACACAATTTATGGGAAGAAATCAATCAAACAAGTTAAATAAATAACACACTAAAAAAATGTTGTATTTTGTCGATAAAAGTGCTAATATGCGAAATTGAGTGTGAAAATGCATGAATTGCGAAACGCATCTTTTTCAGCAATTCATAACGCAATAACAATGAATAAGGGAGGACAATTACATGTCAGGAACACATGCACATGCAAATCCAGGTTGTTTAGGATTACTTGGTTTTGGTATGACAACAATTTTATTGAACATCCACAACGCAGGCATTACAGAATTATCCACAATGATCGTAGCTATGGGACTTTGCCTTGGCGGTCTTTGCCAAATCATCGCTGGTATCATGGAATTTAAAGCGAACAACACATTTGGCGCAACAGCTTTCACAGCTTACGGTGCTTTCTGGTGGTCACTTGTACTGATCTGGTGCTTACCAGCAGAAAAACTTGGTGTAGAAGCAGCTAGCCACACATCCATGGGATTCTACTTATTACTGTGGGCAATCTTTACTGGCTTCATGTTCATCGGAACATTAAAAGCAACAAAAATGCATCGCGTTGTTTTCGCTACATTAACATTATTATTCTTATTACTTGCACTGGAAAACTTCTTAGTAAGCCATCCACTTGCAATCGCAGCTGGTGTTGTAGGTATCATCTGCGGTGCTGCTGCATTCTATGGTGCAGTTGCACAGGTAATCAACGAAATGTTTGG
>JAFUPY010000057.1 GCA_017472565.1 Eubacterium sp. | reverse complement strand
ATGAGTAACAAACACGGTAGTCTTTCTATCAACAGTGAAAACATTTTCCCAATTATCAAAAAATGGCTCTATTCTGACCATGATATTTTTTATCGTGAGCTGATTTCCAACGGCTGCGATGCGATCACCAAGCTGAAAAAGCTGGATATGATGGGTGAATACTCTATTCCAGATGATTACGAAGCGAAGATCAAAATTGTGGTGAATGCACAGGATAAGACTTTGAAATTTATCGACAATGGTCTTGGTATGACCGCTGACGAAGTGGAAGAATATATCAACCAGATTGCGTTTTCCGGAGCAACAGACTTTCTGGAAAAATATAAAGACAAAGCAAATGAAGATCAGATTATCGGACACTTTGGTCTTGGCTTCTACTCTGCTTTTATGGTTGCAGACGAAGTGCATATTGATACCCTGTCTTACAAAGAAGGCGCAGCACCTGTTCACTGGGAATGTGACGGCGGCACAGAGTTTGATATGTCTGATGGCACAAGAGATGCCGTTGGTACTACCATCACACTGTTCTTAAACGAAGATTGTCTGGAATTCGCCAACGAATACCGTGCAAGAGAAGTGATCACAAAATACTGCTCTTTCATGCCAACAGCCATCTATCTGGAAAATGAAAATGCAGAACCTGCATATGAAACCATTCCTATGGATGAACTGACAGAAAAAGATACGCTTGTTGAGACTATCATTGAAGAAGCAAAAACAGAAGTAAAAGAAAAGGAAGATGGCACAAAGGAAATCGTTGAAGTTTCTCCACGTCAGGAAAAAGCAAAGATCATCAAGCGCCCAGTGCCACTGAATGATACACATCCACTGTGGACTAAACATCCGAACGAATGCTCGGAAGAAGACTATAAGGCCTTCTACCGCAACGTATTCAAGGATTACAAAGAACCACTGTTCTGGATTCACCTGAACATGGACTATCCTTTCAACTTGAAGGGTATTCTGTATTTCCCAAAAATCAATACAGAATACGATTCCATTGAAGGAACAATCAAGCTGTATAACAACCAGGTGTTTATCGCTGATAACATCAAGGAAGTGATTCCAGAGTTTTTGATGCTCTTAAAAGGTGTCATTGACTGTCCAGACCTGCCACTGAATGTTTCCAGAAGTGCGCTGCAGAACGATGGTTTTGTAAAGAAAATCTCTGACTACATCACAAAGAAAGTGGCAGACAAGCTGTCCGGCATGTGCAAAACAGAGAAAGAAAATTATGAAAAATACTGGGATGACATCAGCCCATTTATCAAATTTGGTTGCTTAAGAGACGAAAAATTCTGTGACAGAATGAACAACTTCATCCTGTTCAAAGACTTGAATGATAAGTATCTCACACTTCCAGAACTGCTTGTAAAAGAAGGAAAAGCCGTTTCCGAAGATGGCTCCGACGTAGATGTGGAAGTTGTTGATGAAAACGTTGATGCTATGGATGACAACAACGATGAAGCAGAGAAAAAGACCATCTACTATGTAACAGACCTTGAACAGCAGGGTCAGTACATCCAGATGTTCAAAGAACAGGATATGAATGCGGTTATCCTGACTCACTCCATCGATGCTTCCTTCATTTCCCAGTTGGAAGCAAGAAATGAACAGTATCAGTTCATGCGTATCGATGCTGACATCACAAGCGCCTTAAAAGAGGATGTTTCAGAAGAAGAGTTACAGGCTGCTTTGGATGCGCTCACCGATATTTTCAGAAAAGCATTAGGAAACGATGCCCTGGATGTAAAAGTAGAAAAGTTAAAAGACGCTACGGTTGCTTCTATTTTAACAGTCAGCGAAACAGACAGACGTATGCAGGATATGATGAAGATGTACAATATGTACGGCATGGATCCATCCATGTTTGCAATTCACGAGTCACTGACATTGAATGTGGCAAACCCACTGGTAAACTACATTCTGGAAAATCCAGAATCAGAAAACGTTCCAACCTTCTGCGAACAACTTTACGATCTGGCAAGACTTTCCAACCATCCATTGACCTCTGAAGAAATGGCAGCATTTGTTCAGAGAAGCAACGCAATCATGATGTTACTGGCTAAGTAAGATACCCCTTGTTTACTATAGAAATAGGAGGATTCCATGCTGGGATTCTCTTATTTTTATGGCACTAAAAAGAGACTGAAAGAAATATTGCCTCGCGAAAACCGTTCTAAGGTTTTTAAGAGCCAATATTTTTTCAGTCTCATTTAACAATTCTATTAATAATCTGCCCCACAATACTCTTCAAACACATCGAAGAAGGTAATAGTTGTAAGAGCTTCGTCTGTATTGACCTTCACCTGTTCCCAGGCATCTGCATACATCCTGGAATCCGTAGACGCTGCATAGGTTTCATAGGTAGACGCCACTGCTTCTTCCATGCGGGCCGCCAATACTTTTTCTTTGTTTTCTTCTGTCAAACTTTCTTCATAATTATTTACACAATAGTAAATATAATATCCATCTGCGGTTTCAAGCACAGGTGTATATTCTTCATTGGACAGGTCAAACACTGCATCTTCTGCTTCTGCTGGCACTGACAGACGATCAACGGTTGTATTAATTGTGCCTGACTCGTCATAAGTAGCAGCCACTGCAGAAAACTCGCTTCCACTTTTTACTTTGTTGTATGCAGTCGTTGCTGTTGCTTTGTCCTCCGTATAAATCTGCATCACGGACATGACTCTGGCATCATCATCGCTAACTTCCTGACTAACGTTCTGTGTCAATGTAGCAAACACTTTTCTTGCCATCGCATACTTTTCATACAGTGCTTCCATGTCTTTTTCAGATGCACCAAAATAATCCTTTTCTGCATCGTTTAAAGAGCCATAATACGCCGCTGCTGCCGCCTGAACATGCTCTAATTCTACGTCTGTCAGTTCCATATCCTGATCTTCACCAATATATGCCATCATATAAATCTCAGCGAGCTGAGAAATGGTCAGATCCTTGATGTAGCTTTCCAGCTCCTGATTGTCATTTTCTGTAGCTTTCCAAAGATCTACCCCATACACATCACGATACTGATTCTGGTAATTCACCAGCAGAATCTTCGCTTCTGTCATGGAGCATTTTTCTTTGCCAATCTTAAAAACCGCACTTGTGGATGACGCACCGCCAGAGCAGCCAACCACACTGGCTACGAGCAGCACTGCTGCCATCAAAAATGCTATTATTTTCATCTTTCGCATACGGACAATCTCCTTACAGTACCACCAGATATCTGCCATCTGGAAGCTTGAATACTTCTGCGGATTCTTCAATTTCCTGATCGCTCATACCAACGATATCCGCATCGCTGTCTTCTAAGTATTTTTTTACTTCTTTTAAGTTCTTGCAGACAACTGCCATCATCATGTCTAAGAAATCATCTGCTTCCTCAGCATCTTCTGCCACTGTTTCTGGGAACAGCTGCAACTGTTTTTCTAAAAATGTATCCAAAACGATTTTTTCATACATTGCCATGAAGGATCCTCCTTTGATTGTTCACTTAAATCCTACGTTGTTTTAATTCTAACTTTTTTAAGTTAACTTAAAAATCCTGTTTTGAGAGATTGATCAGCCCCTGCACATCACAGTTGCAGCCTTCCTTTCCACAACTGCATCCGGTCGGAAGAAATACCAGTGGAAACATTCTTCTTGTTTCCTGATATAACTTACTGATTGGCAGACCTACTACATTGTTGTAGTCTCCATCAATCTTTTTCACATAGAGAGCAAACTTGCCCTGAATCCCATACGCTCCGGCTTTGTCCATAGGGTCGCCGCTTTTTACATAAGACTGAATCTCGCTGTAGCGCAGACGATGGAAGGTCACATCTGTTTTTTCAAAGAAGCTGTTAGTGTCCATTCCCTTGGATGTAATCAGGATCTGACAAACTCCCGTGTACACCTGATGAGTCTTTCCGGACAGCTTTTCCAGCATGGCAATCGCTTCTTCCTCGTCCTTTGGCTTGCCTAAAATCTGGCCTTCGTAAACCACGATAGTATCAGCGCCAACAATCATATATCCATCCACCTTCTGGTTGGATTCCTTGCTGTATTCCTGATTGCGTTCTTCCATCATCCACTGTACGGTAGAGGACAACTGGGCATCCATAATATTCATGTACAACAGTGCCACTTCCTGTGCTTTCTGCTCTGCCAACTGCACAACTGCCACTTCCGGATCCGTGGTTGTAATATGTTCTTCTCCAACAGACGGATGGATTTCAAAAGGAACCTCCATCTGCTCAAATAATTCTTTTCTTCTTGGCGATTTGGACGCCAACACCCATTTGATCATGTTTGTTACTCCATAGAAATCATTTTATTTAACTTAAATGAATATATCAAAATATCCTTTACCTTGCAATTGTCAAATACTCGAGATAATGCTCCCGCGTATAATTCTAACTGCACTTTATAGCGTCGCACCAACTCTTCTGGTTCAGACACCGCATCTGTCTTGTAATCAAGCAACGTAATGCCGTCCTCTTCCATCCAGAATACATCCACGATACCCTGTACTAAAACCGGATCATCCTCAGATGCACCTTCCCAGACTTGCGATGCTGGAATGGACATCACAAATGGTTTTTCCCGGTACAGATTGCCTGCTATATCCGCTGCTGCCATTCGTTTTGCCTCGTCGGTGGAAAGGAATTGTTCGATTTGTTTCAAGTTGAGTCTGCCCCGCAGGTCATCGGATAATCTGCCGGACTGGCTCATTGCTTCTAGCTGTTCTGCAACACCCACGTCCGCCATTTTGGCAAAGTCAAAGCATTCCAGATAACGATGCATGGCGGTACCGCGAAGTGCTCCCGCATTTTCCTCATCGATGCGGTCTGCAAATCGTGGAATATATGGCATCACTTCCTGCTCTTTGTGGAGAGATACTGCATCTTCCAGGTTCTGCTGCTCCATGAATCGATGCTTGATTTCGGATACGGATACTTTCTGCTTTAAGGCCGTACTTGCTGCATGCGGGTAGGTCCAGCGCAGCATTGCATCGACCTGTGAAAACGCTTCTTCGTCTGTCTGCTTTAATGCTTCCAACAACTGCTCCCGTTGTTTTGTGCGGGATATCATCTGCAATGTGCGCCCCTGCTCAATATAACTGGAATCCATTGACTGCAGGTTACAGGAAACATTGCCTCTGTAAATCGCCGGCAATACCCAGTCCCAGAAGCATTTGGCATCCATACGCTCTGTAAATGACAGCACTTCTCGCTCATGCAAGGCAAACCCATTGTACTTTTCCTTGTCCTTGATGATACCGGTGAGAATCAGCTTTTCTTTTGCTCTGGTCAGAGCAACATACAACAGTCGCTGTTCTTCCCCTAACAGTTCCCGACGTTCTAAGAGACCAAAGACCTGTCTTGCCAGAGCATTTTTCTTTACTCTTTTTTCCTTGCCAAGCCAGCGAAGTCCTGCCCCGTATTTTGGATGAAAAATCAAGGCATTGTTAAGCCCCATCAGATTGAACTCTTTGCCCATGCCACAGACAAATACCACTGGGAATTCCAGACCTTTACTCTTGTGAATGGTCATCATGCGAACTGCATTTTCCTGCTCGCTGACAAGCTCCGCTTCACCGTAATCCAGTTCCATACGAAGCATTTTTTCAATATAGCGGACAAAGTCAAACAGACCCTGATAACTGGTGTTTTCATAGGAAATCGCCAGTTCCACCAGCATATCCAGATTGGCTCGGCGACGCTCGCCACCGGGAAGAGCGGTCACATAATCAAGATACCCTGTCTCCTGATAAATCCTTTGAATCAGTTCATGAATCGGCGTGTCCGGAATCTGTTCCCTCATCCTGGATACAAATGCAAAAAATCCAGTTACCTTTTCATGCATCTGCAACAACTGCTCACTGTCTGCAATTTTTTCTTTTACAATCGCTGCTGCGTCTTCTCCTGTAAGAGCATTCCATCTTGCAACAGCTTCATAGAAGGTCAATTCCGGGAAAGCGGCCTTGATCTGGGCAAGCTCTGTGGCAGTCATGCCTCCAATTGGAGACTTTAATACCCCTGCCAGAGCAATATCCTGTCTTGGATTGTTCAGCACCTTTAAAAGCTGAAGTACCGTCTGCACCTCAGTCGCTGAAAAATAACCGCTTCTTGAGGAACTGATCAGTGGAATCCCTTCCTCTGCAAATACTTTTAAGAAGATATCACTCCAGCCCTTCATGGCATGGACTAAAATGACAATATCCCGATATTCCGGGCAATACCCATCTGCGGTCATCGGATCTGTCATCTGACGAATCCTGGTGGCCACCACCCGCGCCTCATGGGCAATTTTGTCTTCTATATCATTCTCCGCTACGATAGCAAGGACTTCTGGCACAAATGTGGTTGGCTTTGGCGGTTCTTCAAAGTCTCTGCCCGGATACAGCGCCGCTTCATCATCGTATCTAATATTTCCCATGTCTTCCTCCATAATGTGGAAAAAGACATCATTGGTAAACTGTAAAATCTCTGGTCGGCTTCGGAAGTTGTGATGCAGGTCGATACGCTGACTTCCACCATCCGCATCCTCTGTCTGAAAGCGTCTGTACTTGTCCATAAAAAGCTCCGGACGCGCCAATCGGAAACGGTAAATACTCTGCTTTACGTCCCCAACCATGAACATGTTATTCTCTCCGTTTTGCTGACGTGAAACTGCTGTCAAAAGCGCTTCCTGGACATAGTTGCTGTCCTGATACTCATCAATCATAATTTCGCAGAAACGCTCCTGATATTCTCTGGCAGTTGCCGTTGGCAGCTTGGTTTTTTCGTCCACCAAAATTTTTAAAGTATAGTGCTCTATGTCTCCAAAGTCAATGATATTTTTCTCATCCTTAGCTTTGGCAAACCGTTCCATAAAGTCCCTGGTGAGTCCGATCAGCACTTCCATCATCGGACGCTCATCCACAAGCATCTGTACCTGCTCTGCCGGTGCATAGGAAAAGTAGGTATCCCGCAGCTTTTCCAACTGCTTTTTCACATCATTGCGAATAGACTTAACGGACTCTCGTAACGCGGTATCACAGACCTGCTTTTTACGGGACAGCTGGGCAAACTCCATGTCCGTCAACAACTGATAACAGGCAGAATAGGATTCACACTTCTGTAAGGCATCCAAAAATGCAAGATCCTTTTCTATGGTTTCTGCGAATAACTGTGGTCCCTCCGGCTCCAATGCCAATCTCTGGGCATAAAACAACCGTTCTTCAAAACCGACTGTCAGTTCGTGGACATACGCCATCAATTCACCGACCCAGGGCTGCTGATTAAAGCTTTCTACCGAATCGCACTGATACAGTTCCACACAACCTTCCAGCCACTCTAATGGCCATGGATAACTGTCTGCATAGCTGTGAAATGCCAAAATCATCTCGCAGATGTTTTTATCATTTTTTGTGTTGCTATAGGCCTTCACAAAATCCAAAAATGTCTGGTCGCCTTTTGCATAAGCGGCTTCCATTACTTTTTCCAGCACATCGTCTTTTAGCATGTCGATCTCACGCTCATCACCAATACGAAAAGCCGGATCCAGGTCAATCTGATAAAAATGATTGCGGATTACATGCAGACCAAAGCTGTGAATGGTAGAAATCTGGGCATTATGAAGAAGCGTCACCTGGGTCTGCAAGTGCACGTTGTCCGGATCCGCCTTTAGAGCCGCCTCAAGAGCTGCGCCAATTCGTTCCCGCATCTGGGCTGCCGCTGCATTGGTAAACGTTACCACCAGCAACCGGTCAATATCCACAGGGGCTTCCTTGCGGGTGATCATCTGAATCATACGCTCTACCAAAACCGCTGTCTTACCGGAACCAGCTGCTGCTGCCACCAAAAGGTTTCTATTATGCAAATCTATGACCTGTTGTTGTCTGTCGGTCCACTTTACACTCATAATCCTGCCTCCAGGCTTGTCTTTTGAGACATCTTCTCCCAGAGTTCTTCCTCGGAAAATGTCTCCGGCTGATTTTTCTCATATCCGGGAATGCGCACATCAAATCCACAAATATCCTGATATGGACACCACTCACAGCCATCGATGGTGTCTGTGGCAAGAGGATGCGGGTCGATGATTCCGCTCATGATATCCACTCCTGCCTGTTTCATCTTGTCTATCACAAAATCATCCAAGATCTGAAACTGCTCTCTGGTTGCTGTGGAGCACCCGCGCTTACTCAAAGAGCCGTCTTTATTTAAGGTTACAGGGATTACATCCGACTTGCCCTTTGCTTCTGTCAACTGCAGATCCAGCTTATCTAACACTGCAGTATCTGCATTCACCAATCCTGTCGGGCGAAGTTTTTCAAAAATCTTCTGGTCAATATCGGCTTCCTCCATGCCGGCCTCTGCTTCCACCATTGGATCCTCCAAATGATAGTACAGCATGCCTGCTGGAATCACATCCTTATCCTTGTACTTTTCCTGCAGTTTTTCAATAGCACTGTGCATGTACACTGCAAGCTGCAAGCCCTGACCATTATATACATTCTGCAGGTCAAAATCCTTCTTACCGGACTTGTAATCCATGACCTTTACATACATCTGCTGATCGTTTTCGTAGGTATCCAGTCGATCAATTCTGCCTGTTATCACCATCTGAACATCTTCCAGATCCAACTCCTGGAAAAAGGATGTTTCATATGCCATTGGCGCAAACTTACCCTTACGAATCTGCTTGGTCAGTGCCCATACACTGCGTCCCAGAATGTTAGAAATCCGTGTGGTCATATATTGACTTCTGGCAGAATCCAACAATACACCTGTGTCCATAGACAAAAGTGTCTCAGAAACCGCCTCCCCAAGAATACGCTCCTGGGCATCTTCTGTAATGGTAAACCAGTCATACTCTGCTTCCCACATTTTGCGGCAATAACACTCAATGGAATCATGGAACACGGTTCCCATATCCGATGC
The DNA here is from genome assembly GCA_017472565.1 of Eubacterium sp. GTDB lineage: Bacteria > Bacillota > Clostridia > Lachnospirales > Lachnospiraceae > Brotonthovivens. Next base: position 24,754 of record JAFUPY010000057.1, on the reverse strand, counting down.
CTCAAAACTGTACTCCGAACGTTCCGCAAGGCGCAGCCCATACTGAAGGAAATGTGCATAGGCACACTTGAAAAACTGTTCCAGCCTTGTTACTGAATTGTACAAGGTTGTTCCATACAGCTTTTTTGCCAGTTCCGGAGAAAGTGTTTCTCCATCAAAGACGGCAAAGGCGGCATCTAACAATCGTTCTGTGCTTTGCCTGTATGCCGGCTGGTTCATGCGCCACTGATGCAGGGCAGCAAAATCCCTGGAAACCAATCCCTGCTGAGCATTCATCAAACCTTTTAAATATTGTTTTGTACTGCTTTTTGCAGTCATCATTTCATCGTTAAAATCCGCTTCGATTTCCTGTACAGTAAGGCAAGGAAACATCTGCCGGATCGTATTCACCAGATAGGACGGCTTTTGCGCTGTACCCATACTGTCCATGCGGGCATAGGTCATCACAAGCGCATCCTCTGGCTTTGTCATATTCAAATACAGATAAAACTTCTGTAAAAATACCTGTTCACGGGTGGTTGGCGCCAGTTCAATCGCATCTGCCGCCATACGTTCTCTGTCATACTGAGACAACAGATTTTTACGGTCTGCCATCTTTGGTACAATACCATCGTTTACCCCAAGGAAAAACAGCACCTTGATGTGATCCAGGCGGGTTCGCTCAATGTCACCAAGGATAACACAATCCGCGCCCGGCGGAATGGTTCCCACCTTGGCTGCTAAAAATCCTGCATCCAGAATCTCTCCATACTCCCGCACAGACATGGTCTCATTGCCAAGCAAATCCACCACCTTGTCCAGCAAGTCAATGACAATTTTATAAATCTGTCCATAAGATGCCGCCAGATATTCGTTGCCTGCTTTCTCATGAGCTCCCTGCCTGTCCTTTAACTGTTGCTGGATTGCAAGGTCAACCATGACCTGATACAATGCCTGGGTCATGGAAAACACAGACACCTGCCCCTTTTCCACCTGCTCATAAACAGGCGTAACCTGGGCAACAAACCGCTCCCGCAGTCCATTTAACTGCAGCAGCGCTGCTAATTTTTCCTCCTCTGTCTTCTTTATACCACGACCGGTCTGTCTGGATGGATGCACCCACTTTTCCTTCCATTTCTGAAAGCTGCGGATACCACGCTCCAACACATAATTGTCCAGAATGTCGATTTCTTCCATAGAAAATCCGGACAGACCACATCGCAAATAACGGAACACACTGTCATAGGCAAATCCCGTTTCAATCATCTCTATAAACGCTCTCACCCATTCGGTAAATGGATGATAGTAAATCGTCTCTTTTACATCAGAAAAGTAAGGAATCTCATACATGTCAAAGATTTCCCTGGCATACTTTTCATAACCGGCAACATTGCCGCTGACAATGGCAAAGTCCTGATAGCGATAGCCATGCTGTTTGATCAGGCTGCGAATCTGAGAGGCCGCATATAACAGTTCATCTCTCGGTGTTGCCAAAGAATGCATCGAGATCGCTTCTATGGATTGCGTTTTGCCAGTCTTCGGACAAATTGTCACGGTTTCCTTTTCAAAAGAACACTGTCGTGGACGGAACAGATTGTTTTCCATGTGAGCAAGCACTGGATTATTGCAAAATCTTCCCCTAAGAAGCTCTCCAGAATATGCTTCCCCATCTGTACCTGACATATCTGCATCCTCACAGGAAGCCTTTAAAAAGATTGGCTCTGCGATCTCACAGCCCACATCCCCTGCAAGCCTTGCCACGGAACGAGTCATCTTGCGGCTCATGTAAAACAGATCCTGCATACCCTTATCTGCATACAGCTCCACATCCGGATCCATGGTCACACTTACATAGCTTGTCTCGGCTACAGAAAGCAATTCCCGCACCAGCTTCATCTGCACCGGAGTAAAACCGGTAAACCCATCAAAGGCAAACACAGCCCCCTTTAATAACTCTGACTCCTCCACAGACTGAGCCAGCACTTCCAGAATCTTTTCCGAAGTCACATATCCTTCTCGCAAATAGGTATCAAACGCCTGATAAAGCAGGAGCATGTCTTTCAACTTATAATAAAGGGCAGATTCGGTCTGCATTTGATCCAGATAACATTCCAGATCCTCCGGTTCCAGACCATATTGCATAAACTCTGAGATCAGAGACTTGATCTGGTCAATGTAACTGATCTTATGGACCTGATGCTTCAGCGTGGTCAACTGCTCCTTACAATCCTCCGCCAGTTTACGCAAAATCAGATTTTTGCCGGTATCCTCAAGCACCACCAGATCCGTTTTTCCCAGTTCATCAAAAACACGGTACGCCAGACGGTCAAAGCTGACCACGTCAATATTTAAAATGGCATGGTTATTAGAGCGTTCTACCAATGCCTTTTGCGTCTGCATGGTAAACTGCTCAGGAACAATCATATAAAAACTTTTCTGCTTGTTCTGTTCCGCCATGGAAAGCATCTTTCGGTAAATCCAATCCGTCTTTCCACTGCCGGAACTACCAATGATAAACTGCAGTGCCATATCGGTTACCCTTTCGCTAAAAATTTACATACACAATTAGAATACCATAAATCAGAATATAAAAAAAGAGAATCCCCGTAGCAGGAAGAAAATTGCCTCGCGCAAACCGTCCTAAGGTTTGTAAGAGCCAATTTTTTTCCTGCGAAGGAACTCTCTAATCTCTATACAATTTTAGTCTTCCACTACATCTACTTTCTTTCTCTTGTAGAATTTCTTAACTTCTCTTGCAACAACACCACTTAACGCGAACAGTGCGATCATGTTAGGGATTGCCATCAGGCCGTTGAAGATATCGGCAATTGTCCATACTGCAGATACTGTCAGGAATGGTCCAATAAATACTACGATGATATAGAGCCATCGGTAAACCTTGTTAGCAACTGTCTTGCCGCCAGTTAAGTATTCCAGACAACGTTCAGAGTAATAGTCCCAACCAAGGATCGTTGTGAATGCGAAGAACGCCAGACAGATCATCAGTACAAAAGATGCAACCTGTGGTGGGAATGGAAGTCCCTGCTGGAATGCATATGTAGTAACTGCAACACCTTCTAAGCCTTCCACCTGCCATGCGCCTGTTAATACAATGGACAGACCTGTCATGGTACAGATGATAATTGTGTCAATAAATGTACCTGTCATGGATACCAGACCCTGTCGAACCGGATCCTTTGTCTGGGCTGCAGCTGCTGCGATCGGTGCAGAACCAAGACCTGCTTCGTTGGAAAAGATACCACGAGCAACACCTTTCTGCATTGCCACAAACATAGTACCAACCACACCACCTGTTACAGCACTAGGATTGAAAGCACCATGTACAACAGTAACAACTGCTGCTGGAACAGCCTGAATATTGCCAATGATAATAATCAGACAGAATACAATATAAAGGATTGCCATAAATGGTACGACAATTGTGGAAACGCCGGAAATACGTTTGATACCACCAATCAATACGATGGCAACTAATACAGCAACAACAACAGCTGCAATAATGACTACGATTGAGTAATCACCGATACCTGGGATACTAACCAAGTACGCATTGTTAGGATCAAAGAAGTTCTTAACTGCAGAAACAATACCATTTACCTGTGTAATCGTACCAATTCCAAGTAAACCAGCTAAAACACCAAAAATTGCAAACAATTTTGCCAGCCATTTCCATCTTGGTCCCATACCACGTTCAATGTAATAGAAAGGACCACCAAGGGCGTGACCATCTTTATCGATAACACGATATTTAACTGCCAGTAAACCTTCTGAAAACTTTGTCATCATACCAAGGAATGCTGCAACTAACATCCAGAATAAAGCACCTGGACCACCTAAACATACCGCTGTCGCAACACCTACGATGTTACCGGTACCGATCGTGGCAGAAAGTGCTGTACACAGAGCCCCGAAGGAAGATACTTCACCTTCACCGCCATCTTCATTTTTAATCATCCATTTTAAAGCTAATGGAAGCTTTCTTACCTGCAGCAAACCACCACGAATGGTCAGCCATGCACCGCCGGCAAGGATAAGAATCATCAGGGGCCAACCCCAGACAATACCATCGATTTTGTTCAGAATCTCAAGGAACATATCAATACCTCTTTCTTTTTTATTTTACAACTCTACATCTCTATTGCTTTAATAAACTAAAGTTTATTACGTATCTTAAATAAAGTCAAGCAATTTGGCATTATTTATGATTGCGCACAATTAAAATCCCGCAGAAACGCTTCAATGCTTACATCGTTACGCTCCTGCGGGAAATAGATTCATACCTTTTTACTTTACATTTTCAATACCAAATCTCTTACATTTGCTGCTGCTTTTTCTTCTCAAAAAACTTCTTTGTTTCTTTTGCTACAACACCACTTAACGCAAACAGGGCAATCATGTTTGGAATCGCCATCAGACCATTGAAAATATCGGCAATTGTCCACACTGCAGATACTGTCATGTATGGTCCAATAAATACTGCAAGGATATAGATCCAACGATAAATCTTCACCGCTCTTGTCTTGCCGCCTGTTAAGTATTCCAGACAACGTTCCGAATAATAGTCCCATCCAAGAATCGTTGTAAATGCAAAGAATACCAGACAAATCATTAATACAAAGGCAGATACCTGACTTGGGAATGGAAGACCGTTCTGGAATGCATATGTAGTAACAGCCACACCTTCTAAGCCTTCTACCTGCCATGCGCCTGTCAGTACGATGGAGAGACCTGTCATTGTACAGATAACGATAGTATCGATAAAAGTACCTGTCATAGATACCAGACCCTGACGTACAGGCTCTTTTGTTTTTGCTGCGGCTGCTGCGATTGGAGCAGAACCAAGACCTGCTTCGTTGGAGAAAATACCACGGGCAACACCCTTCTGCATTGCGATGAACATGGTACCAACCACACCACCGGTTACGGCACGTGGGTTAAATGCACCGTGAACAATTGTTACGATTGCATTTGGAATTTCTGTAATATTAACAATGATCATGATCAGACAGAATGCAACGTAGATAATCGCCATAAATGGAACAATGACCTGTGATACATTGGCGATACGTTTGATACCACCGATAACTACCAGAGCCACACACACTGCCAAAATAATAGATGCAATTACAACAACTACAGAATAGGTACCAATACCTGGAATTGTTACAGGCATTGTCATGTTAGGGTCAAAGAAATTCTTTACCGCAGATACAATACCATTTACCTGTGTAAAAGTACCAATACCAAACAGACCTACACATACACCAAAAATAGCAAAAATTTTCGCCAGCCATTTCCATTTTGGTCCCATACCACGTTCAATATAATAGAAAGGACCTCCAAGAGAATGACCTGTTTTTTCATCAACCACACGATACTTAACAGCCAATAACCCTTCCGCATATTTAGTAGCCATACCAAAGAACGCTGCTACCAACATCCAGAAAAGTGCACCTGGGCCACCGGCACAAACAGCGGTTGCAACGCCGACGATATTACCGGTACCAATCGTAGCAGAAAGGGCTGTACATAACGCACCAAAAGAAGATACTTCACCAACACCGTCTTCTTCGTTCTTTATCATCCATTTTAAAGCCAATGGGAGTTTTCTTACCTGCAATACGCTGACACGTAAGGTAAGCCATACACCACCTGCAATGATCAAGATCATCAGCGGCCAGCCCCAGACAAAATCGTCAATACTAACCAATAACTTGTTAATCGTTTCCCACATTTTCTACTCATCCTCGTTTTCTTTATTATTTTAAATAAAGAAGTTGGAATAACTCTCTATCGTTTCCTTTAAAACAAAATCCAGATGGCATATACGCATCTGGATTAAAGAAACAATAGTAAATACAACAACCTTTGTCATACAAATAAAAAATCGCATCAAAGAATAAGAATCAAAAAACTTCTCTGATACGAACAGCATGTACAAAAGATATGTACTTTCTCTGTCCTTTGGCCTGAGAGATTAGCAAATCCGTTTGGATAAGCCTTGCACCTTCGGCACTCTTCCTTCGCATCTGATGATGCGGATAAGAGGTTCTCCAGAGTTACAATCCATTCACAGTCCTCATCTCCTGAGAGACACCTGAGAGTTTTGCTCCTTCGGTCTGACCCGTGGTCAATTTCCTGCGAACTTCAACTTGTCTTTATTTAATTATTGATAGTCTACTGCTTTGTTAAACTAATGTCAACCCATTATCCAAAAGTACTTATTATAAATACTTATCGTTATTTATCACAAAATAGAAGTTACATTTTTGTCACTTTTTCATATTAAAACAGTGAATTGTATTCATCTTATTTTTTATTACACTCATTTTTTGTTCACTTAAAAATCCCCTGACAGCTTACGCTGCCAAGGGACTCTCTCTTGTTTTCTCTGTTTAAAGGAAAAATCATTATTTCAATTCAACCTGACGGCCGTATTTGTTCACCTCATCAATCCAGATACCAAATGTGTACTCTTTGATCGGAATGATATATGGAAGGAATCTTCCTTTGTTGATGTACTTGTCAATACCTTTGCGGATTTCTTCACGAATCATTTCTTCTGTTGCATCTGGAGCTTCCATCTTCTGGTTATCCATACCACCACAGAATGTGATCTTATCGCCGTATTCAGCCATAAGCGCATCAATATCGTTGGAAATCATCATTGGGTTGATGGCATCTACACCTACTTCTACAAGGTCTGGAATGATCTGCTGGATGTAACCACAGGAATGATGCATGTAGATCATGCCTAATTCATGGATTTTATCAGCGTAACGTTTTTCGATTGGTTTGATAAACTCTCTCCAGATTTCTGGTGAGAAGAACATGTTATCATTGGTTCCCCAGTCGTCATGCATATGAATCATATCTGGTTTTAAATATTTGTGAGCCAGTTCGATACATTTGATCTTGTAATCAGCAATTGCATTTAACAGTTCTTTCATTTCGTCTGGACATTCATAGAATGCACAAAGAGCGTTTTCAAAACCAACCATCTGGTTTACTCGTTCAAATGCACCGGAAAGCAACAGACAAGAAACAACGTGTTCTTCAGGGTTTACACCCATACCATGGCACATACCGCCAAAGATCTGTTCTAATGGCATAAAATCGACTGGTGGGAATTTCACATGGTCTTTCCATTCTTCCACGTCATCAAATAAACGGAAGTCTTTTGCTACTGTGTTACCATCGATCATTGGGTTTGGTCCCTGATTTGTCCACATAACCCCCCATGCATCTGGACCTGTTCCGTATGGATCAAAGTTTTCAAGGTCGATAAAACGTTCTCCTGGAAAAACAACGTCCTTGATTACGGAATATGGTTCTGGAATAAAATCTGCTTTTTCGCCTTTTAAAATGGCAAGCATAGCCTCTTTTGCTGTCTGCATAATATACCTCTCCTTTAAATAAAAATCAAATTTTTATGTATTACTATTATATCTTATTTTAATTCGATCTGTCGACCGTATTCTGTTACAGCACCAACGTACATTCCAAAGGTTGCTTCATTAATAGGAATGATATATGGAAGATATCTTCCTTTGTTCGCATATTTGTCCATTGCTTTGCGAACTTCGCGCGTAACTGCTTCTGGAGTTGCTTCGATTTCCATTGTCTGGCTATCGATACCACCGCAGAATGTAATCTTATCACCATATTTTTCCATCAGTGTATCAAGATCGTTGGAAATCATCATTGGGTTGATGGCATCCACACCGATTTCAACCAAGTCAGGAATAATCTGTTCAATATGTCCACAGGAATGATGCATGTAAATCATACCTAATTCATGGATTTTGTCTGCGTAACGTTTTTCGATTGGTTTGATAAATTCTCTCCAGATATCTGGCGAGAAGAACATGTTATCGTTAGTTCCCCAGTCATCATGCATATGAATAACGTCTGGTTTTAATGTCTTATGTGCTAATTCAATACATTTAATCTTGTAATCAGCGATTGCATTTAACAGTTCTTTCATTTCGTCTGGACATTCATAGAATGCGCAGAGAGCATTTTCAAAACCTACCATCTGATTTACACGTTCAAATGCACCTGACAGTAACAGACAGGAAACAACGTGTTCATCGCGGTTTACACCCATGCCTTTCTGCATGTTTTTGAAGATCATTTTCAGTACAAACTTGCTGAATTTAGGAAATTTAACATACTTTTTCCAGTCAGCTACATCTTCAAAAAGTCTAAAGTCTTTTGCTACTGTGTTACCATCGATCATTGGATTTGGACCCTGGTTTGTCCACATAACCCCCCATGCGTCTGGACCTGTTCCGTATGGATCAAAGTTCTTTAAGTCAATAAAACGTTCCCCTGGGTAAACAACATCCTTCATTGTGGAATATGCTTCTGGGATAAAATCTGCTTTTTCGCCTTTTAAAATGGCAAGCATCGCCTGTTTTGCTGTCTGCATAATATACCTCTCCTTTTAAAAAATAAAATATAGTTCCCAAACTACTTTACTGTTTAAAATGTAGCATATTTTTTTCATTTTGAGAAACACATAAAAATTGAAGTTCTGTAACTGAAAGTTACAGAACTTCTTTTTAATTTAAAATTACTACCAGTAAATCATACAAAGAATATTTGGTTTTTTCTCTCATGAGGTTTTCTACTTTATTGAGATTTGGATCAGAATGTTCGATTTCCCTTGCATAGCGATGAGCAATATCAACTTTTTCTTCCAATGTCAGTGGTGTTCCTGCTATGTGATTGCCGTTCTGTATCCAGCGAGCCAGAAACAGCTCACTGAGCAACAGGGTATGTACGATTGCCAACTTGATCTTGCTAAAAGCATCCTCGTCGTAGACGGCTCCACAAAAATAACTATACAGGAAGTAAACCAAAAGTTGTTCCTGCTGAATCGCTATCTGCTCATCACATTCTGCAAAAGTCTTTCTTGCAGCTTCATAATCAGTTTCTGTGAGTTCTTGATATAAGATCCATTGCGCCTTATGCATCCAGGTTACGAACTCTGCATTCAACACTTCTAAAGATTGCAAATCAAGAAACATGCTATGCAGCAGATATCTTCGTTCTGATTTCCTATTTTGATACAACGGCCATTTTTTACGAACCTGTTTCCAGGCAGATTCTCTTTCACATTTATCTAAAATGTTATCGATGCCAAACAGTTCCTGCTTTCGAATGCGGGTCTGCATATCGTGAACCATAGCAAGAACAAATGCCATTCTCTCTGCGATAGATAACTCACGATTCTGGAATATCTCCTGAATAAATAGTCTTACATCTTGCAGCTTGGTAAATAAAAGAAAGTCAAAGTACTCGTACTCTTCTACCTGATCTCGCTCCTGCACTACGGTCTCATATGTAACTTTTTCCTGACACGTTAGCAGAATCTGTGCTACTTCCGGACAAGACAGGGACAGCAATACTTCTCGCAGGTTTTCAAACTCCTCATAGTGTCTTGGATAACGACGGCAGGTCTTGCACAGATAATCCTCGCCTGCTTCCAGCACCATGTCACAAAGATTGTCCTCGTTTAAAAAGGCACATCGTTTTCCATGCTGATAAAAGGAACCATCCTCCCAGTCAATGGAGTTGTATAACCGATTACCGAAGGCTCCCAGCTCCTTGTCTGCCTGTTTATACCGTTTCAACGACTTATTGTCGATGGCAATGCCCCAGCCAGCGCAGCAGGTGTCGGAACACTTGTCTGCGGTACAGGTAAATTTTTTATAATAAGATGGGTATGTGTATTCCATAAATATACGCTTTCTGACTCAATTTTAATAATACGCAAAGTAAATATTACATTAATATCAGATAATGCGCAAGGTAATTGCAACTACTTCTTCTGCCGAATATAGTAGCAGGTCTGATTGCGGAAAAAGAAATCCATATGAAGCACGTCTTCCACGCGGCTGACGCACTGAAAATACAGCTTTGCTTTTTCAAAAAATTGCTGCCTGCCTTCTTCCAGCAAGGATTCCTTTCCAGGAAAACAATTCACCTGCTCTGTTGCTGTGACATCCCGAGTCACCCACTGTTTTGGAAAATATTCTACGATTTCCAACAGTAATTTTCGTTCGATGTCCCATCCCAAATAATGAAATTCATCTTCCTTTTCCTCTAAAGGTTTCCCCACCATATAATTGCCCTTTAGAACTGTTCCCGGCGGTAACCACCATCCAGGAAGTCCTAAATACTCAGCTTCATATCCACACGTTGGACATGGACTATCTATATTCTCTTTTTTGGAAAAACAATAGATACAATAGTCAAATTCCCGGATATTTTTCATCATTTATCACTTTTCTTTCATTCGCTTGAATACTTCTACACATTTCGCACGCATCTGCAAGAAGCGTTCCTGAAGCCACTGTATACGTTCCTGAGAAGAATACTTTTTGGCGGTCAGTTGTTGCGTAGGAATCGTTGTCACATCCCTTTGTATATTTCCTGTAGCATCGGTTGTATGTACCACTGTCATCTGTTCGCTCAACAATTCTTCATCCGCAATATCTGGTTCTTTATATATGCGCTCCCACAATTCATCCATGGTCTGGATACGACTCTTTACAAAAAGATCTAACCCATCCATAATCGCCGACTCCCACTGTGGCAAAATGTCAACTCCCAGCTCTGTAGGTGTAGGAAAAGGTGCACCCGTCAGTCGTTCCATTGCCTGTGGCGGCAACTTCCCTGTCAGGCAATAATACACCGTGGCACAGATACCATACACATCTGTCCAGGTTCCCTGCCCACGGCTTTTGTACTGTTCCGGAGCTGCAAATCCCTGCTTCATAGCCAGGGTCATGGACTTGCCATTTGTCACATCTCTTGCATTGCCAAAATCAATCAGCCGCACGCTTCCATCACTTAACATCATAATATTATCAGGGCTCAAATCTCTGTGAATCAGACCACTTGCATGGATTTTCCCAAAGGACTTGATCAGTGGTTCCAGCACGGGAATCAATACCTCCGCCGGAATCTCCCACCAAATCCCTGTGCCATCTGCTTCAGATTCTGTCCATCCAGATAATCCATCACAAGATAGGCAGTATTGTTTTCCCGAAAAAAGTCACTGACTCTTACCACCTCTGGAATGTGAGAAAGTGCCACTAAGGATTTTGCTTCGTCTAAAAAACGCTCCAGTCCTTTTTCATAGGATTCTTCCGCTTCCGCGTAGCAGTAGACCTCCTTATGATGATCACCCAGGCGGTTCGCCCAAAATCCCGGATAATATTCCTTTACTGCCACCTGACGTTCAAGGCGAAGATCCAATCCCCGATAGGTAATCCCATATCCGCCGATTCCAAGAACGGCTCCCAGCTGATATCGTTCTCCAACCACCGTTCCTTCCATCAGCCAACATCCTGTCTCTTGCATAGCTTGTCCCTTTCTATTCTGTAATCACTTCACATTGAACACCATACATCTCTGCCAGACGATTTGCCGTCTCTTCTATAGGACTTCCTGCGTATACATGTAACACAAGGTGATCGCTAACAGGGTAATAAGCAAATTCATCCGTATGGTCTGATAAGATATTCCAATATGGTTCCTCTGTGTCTGCAAAATTTTCTCTGCCAAAATAGATATTCTCCAGATTTTCACAGGCAGCAAAAGCCAGCATTCCAATATGAGCATCCGCTGCGGTAATCCATACATTCTTAAGTGCAGGACATCCATCAAAAGTATACCCTTCGATCCATTTTACAGACTCAGGAAATGTAACTTCTTGCAATTCATGGCACTGTGCAAAGACACAATCCAGCTTCTCAACTGTGCCAAAATCTACTTCCGTTAGATTTATCAAATGGAAAAAGGCGCCTCGATTAAGCTCCGTGATTCCCTCTTGTACAACTACTTTTTGAATATCCTCTCTGTGCAGATAGTAATATCCTGGCATATCACTGCGAACACAACGTTCCGGCATACGCGATGTGTATACTTCCTTATCTGATTCCCAAACATCATAGTACCAGGTGCCTCCCTGGCCTGTCAGCGTTAAGGTCTTGTTCTCATCGTCATAGTTCCAGAATACCTCATCTCCACACTGACCTTCATAGATGGAACTCCATGCAACATTATATTCCATGGCGAATTCATAGGCAGGAGCCCCCTCCTCACAGTAAATCGTCAAATCTGGTGAAACGGTCAGTTCGGAGGCATCTTCATTACGATTATGGAATGGGGTAATCCCACCTTCTTCTGTAAGAATTTCCGTATAAGCATTGAGATATACCATCTTAAGACTTGTACAGTTGGCAAACACTCCAGGCTCCAGCTGTGCAATTGCATCTGACACATAGACGGTCTCCAATTGTTCACACCAGTTAAAAGCACAATTAGAAACTCGGTTTACCGTGTCCGGTATTTCCACCTCTGTAATTGCAGTTGCTAAAAACGCCTGCCAACCAATCTCTTTTACAGACTCTCCAAAGTATACTTCGCTGAGATAATTACAATTAGCAAAGGCATTGGCAGAAATATTAGGTACACCATGTACCAAAATCACACGGTAAATCTGTTCAGAGTAATCCATCCAAGGAGCCAGCGTTAAATTGGGATCAGCATTATTGTGTTCTGCTTCATATTGCCACTGACCATTGTAATCTGGCATCCAACCCTCTCCTATGATATACAGATTGCCTGTCTCTTCATAAAACTCCCAGCGCAGGTTTTCGCTGCAGTCTCCCTGGGCAGTAGGTTCCCCTTCATTCATCCACAGATAATCCCGGGTCTCTACCACATTGTCTTTCTGTGAAGATGCCCCGGAAGGATTGGAACCATTGTTTTCACCCGTCAGCTTTACTGCCAGAAGAAGGGCTAACACAATGGCAATGCCCACAAGCAGAAGAAGGAGCATTGTTCGCTTCTTTTTCTGTTCCTCTTTTGAAACCGCAACCGGATTCTTCTCCTTGTTTTTATATGTCGTTACAACTTCTGTTTTATTATGTTCTCTATCTTCTTTCTTCACATAGATGCTATCCTCAGCCTGTTCTCTCACAAACATTCGATACAATTCGTCCATGGAAGAGGTACGATTCTGTGCCCGCAGCTCCATTCCGGCGCAAAAAGCCTGTTTTTGTTCTTCGGTAAGTTCTGGCACCATGGCACCAAAGTCCAAGGCCTCATCTCCAAGTACTCTCTCTGGTGCATCTGGCGGCACCTGTCCTGTCATACAATACAGCATTGTCGCACACAGGGCATAGACATCGGTCCAAGGCCCAAGACTTCCTCGATTCTGATACTGTTCAATCGGGGCATAGCCCTGCTTTAATATTGCCTCTGTGGACTTCGTCAGCTGCTTTTCTACATCCGCTTCTCCTACGTCTCGCACAGCACCAAAGTCAAGCAGCTTTACACCGCCATCCGGAAGCATCATAATATTGTCCGGACTGATATCCCGATGAACCAATCCTGACTTATGTACCTTGCCAAGGGCCTTCATCACAGGGCTCATCAACTTTAACGTCTCATCTACAGAAAGCTTTCCGCCCTGCTGTTTCACATACTGTTTAAGGGTAATGCCCTCCACATATTCCATCACGATATAGGCCGTATTATTTGCCAGGAAAAAGGTCTTTACCTGTACAATCTCCGGCACCTGAGAAAAGCGAGCCAACATCTTGGCTTCTCGCATAAATCGTTCCTTGTTATTGCGAAATCTGGTTCCCACCTCACCGCTCATGCTGGTAACATCCATAGTTACAGACACTTCACGCATGACCATACCGCTTGGATAATATTCCTTCACTGCCACTGGCACATCCAGGTACAGATCCCAGCCAAGGTAAGTAATGCCAAATCCGCCCTGTCCAAGAACACGGCCAATCAAATACTGTTCTTTTAAAATCGTTCCCGCAGGAAGCTGATGAATATCATTGGATATACTTTCATCATATCCACAATGTTCACATACAGAGCCCTGAGACTTTATTTTCATACATCCATAGCACCGCTTCTGTTCCATCTAATCTCTCCTTCCTGCGTATTGTCCTCGTTGGCAAAAAACTGCTGCCGCCGAATAGTTGTCATGTTCTTTTGACACTCTTGTTTTTAATATCTTCTCCATCGCAAGAAGCCAGCATTCCGGAGATGCCTCTGCCTCCATTGCCTCTTGCAAAGTCTGTTCCATCTCATTTTCCAAGACATGCTCCCAAAATCCATCGGTACAAAGAAGAAATGCCTCTTTTCCCTCCAGTTTTATCCGGGAAGAAATGTCTGGTTTGCTGTTATCACTGCCTAAAGCTCTCAACACACGATTGCGATCCTCGTGATTGCGAATCTCGTCCGGTGTAATCTCTCCCATCAGCACCGCAAGCTGGGAAACGCTGTGATCCATGGTCTGCTCCATCAATGTGCCGTTTTTAAAATAATACACTCTGGTATCGCCAATGTGCATCCAACGAGCCTGTTCACCTTCTACAGCCAACACCGTCAAGGTAGTTTTCATGTTACTGACCTGTGCAGACTGTTGTCTTTCCACCGCAATTCTGGCATTCTTGGCGGCTTGCTCCATCCGTTCTTCTGATAAAAGACTGTTTCTCTGATAGAAATCCTCAATTGCTTCCGCCGCTGCCAGAGATGCTGCCCAGCCATCCCGATAACCTCCAAGTCCGTCTCCGACAAACACGCAGCAGTCCTCACCTCGCCGGCAAACTTTTACGGTATCATCATTTTGTTTTCTGCCCCCACATCGGGAGATTACTGCTGTCTTAACCTTCATTTGCTATACTCCATTATATTCCAACAACAAAGCGGTATAATTGTCTTGGTATTTTGCTTCTCTGTCTTCAATTAACTTTTGCATCTGCTCCGTAGACATTTCACCATCTAAGGATAACGCCTGTTCCATCTGCGTTTCTGTAAGCGTTCCATAAACCCCATCACTACACAACAACAATTTATCTCCCGGCAACAATCGCAATCCTTTTTGATTGCGGTCAATGTGTGATAATCGTCCTTCTCCCAAATAGCTGGTTAAAGAACCAGCTTGTTTATCCTGACTAACGGCTATGACAGGAGCCATGCCATTGGCTGCTTGTAGTGCTAATTCTTCACCAAATACATGTTCTCGATTCAAAAGAATTAATCCTTCGTTTCGATACAAATACAGGTGGCTATCTCCGATTGTCAAAAAGTGTAGAAATCCATCTTTAATATGTGCCATCACAAGAGTAGATCCACTTCTCTGACCGTTTCGTAACAGTTGATTTACCTGATAATTGCACTTGTTTACAATCTCTAGCAGCAAATCTGCCGGCATCAGATACTCAGGACTGGATTCAAACAGTTCCTGCCCATATTTCGTTAATAGATTGCTTACTTGTCCGCCATTGGTCAAGCCACCCATGCCGTCAGCAACAATTGCAAGAAACCCTTTCTTTTCAAAAAAAGACTCTTTTTCACAATCAGAAATACTATAACTGTCCTGCTGTTCGCTGCGAGCACCAATTTCATGAACCACAGAGTATTTTACCATCAAACCTTTTGTAGGCATGTTCTGAATACCATCTGCATCTGTTTTTTCTATTATACTACTGTCAATCGCATCCTTGGAGTCCGACTTTCCTTTTTTTCCACGCAGGAATAATAAAAGTAATAATATCACTATGACAACTACAAGTGGTATAAACAGAGCCTGTGTTGGAACCTGATTCATCCAATGTTGGAGCGTTCCTGTTTCTTGCTGCTCCGTCTGCGGCTGGATTGGCTGTGCCTGTTGCTGTTCTTCTTTCGCTATGGCACTTGTATCTGGTTCCTCTTCCTGCTGTAACAGAGGATTTTCATTATTACTCTGTCCGGGGATTTCTTCTGGTTTCACATAACCTGCAAGAGGATTTTTTGTAGTTACTACCATCGCAAGCACCTCCCACTTAAAATATTACCAGTCAAAACGTTCCCCACAAAATGGCACAAACAAGAATACGCTCTGTCCAATAGACACCTTATCAAAAGCATTCAGTTCCATGCTGGAAAGGACTGCTTTCCCATTAACACGGATAATGCTGCCTCCACCAGATGGCGCAATGTAGAATAATTTTTCCAATTTATCATATGCAATAATAGCATGATTTTCACGAGATACCGTTGGATCTCCCTGAATACAAATATCCATCTTACTACTTCTTCCAATATAGTTGTATTCCTCATGAATACGGTAGTCACTTCCCTTTGATGCACCATCAATGCATACTAACCACCCAGTAACAGGAAGTTGTGCTTTTGCTTTGTCTGGGCTATCCTGATACCCAATCGGCATAGTAGGTGCGTAGTTTTC
Organism: Eubacterium sp.; assembly: GCA_017472565.1. Taxonomy (GTDB): domain Bacteria; phylum Bacillota; class Clostridia; order Lachnospirales; family Lachnospiraceae; genus Brotonthovivens. Next base: position 8,478 of record JAFUPY010000057.1, on the reverse strand, counting down.
TGAATACGCATCTGCTTCCTTATAATTGCTGGCATCTGCCCAATGATCCTGTCCATGGTTAATTGGCTGTGTTGGGCTATGAAGTGGCTGTGTCTTGCCATAGTCTTCTGCACCAAACATTGCATGATCAAGTGGTACGGTCTCCCCTTTTAATTTTGCGCATTCTGGGCATTCAGGGTAAATTGAAGGGTCATAAGTGTGTCCATATACACATCGTTTCAGTTCCATAATTGTCCTCCTTGAAAATAACTGTTTTGTTATTACATTCTTTTTGATTTGATTTTATATAAAGAGAATACCTCTCCTATTTTTACTTTTGTTCAACTTATTTCCGCCTACTTTACTTGGAATAGTTGTCCAGAAGCCAATTCTAGTAAATCACCGGTTTGCAAAGTATATACAAGTCCAGGCGTCATACGCCGTCCATTAAAAAAAGAACCATATCTACTCTTCATATCCATGGCAGCCAATTTATTGTCTTGTATCCACAAACGCAGATGAACATGACTGATTCCGGGTGTCATCTCAGGATACACAAGCTGACATCTCTCTGAATCGGTACCCAAAAAATATGTTTTGTCTGCTTCAATTACAATTTTCGATCCCTCAAAATATCCATGCACCCCTTGCATTTTGGCTTCAGGTTGTTCTCCTGACAATCCCTGCCAAAACGCCTGAACACTCTTATACCGATGTTCTATCTTTAATTCCATTCCTCTCATCAATGTCTCTTCCCACTGTTTTGATGGAATTTGACATCCTAGTTCTGACGGGAATGGCACTCTGGCACCATTCACTCGATCTGGAGCATTTGGTGGCATTTTCCCTGTTGCGCACCAGTAAATCGTAACTGCCAAAGCATACACATCTGTCCAAGGGCCAATCTTTCCAGACGCAGAAAACTGCTCTGGGGGAGCGAAGCCTTTTTTTAACGTAATGATGGTAGATGGTGATTTCATCACATTTTTTGCCGCTCCGAAATCAATCAGCTTAACACCACCACTTTTTTCCATAAAGATATTGTCTGGGCTGATGTCGCAATGAACCACACCTTCTTGATGCACTAGATAAAGTGCGTTTACGATAGGATGCATAATCTGTTTTAGCACCGGCCAAGGAACGATCTCTCCCACTTTTTTAACATAACTGCCAAGGTCATACCCATCCAGATATTCCATTACATAATAAGCCGTATTGTTTTCGTAAAACAAATGCTTCACAGAAACAATGTTCGAATGATTACGAAACCGATAAATTAGCTTTGCCTCCTCAAGAAACTTCTCTCGAAATCGCTGATAGGCCTCTGCATTGCCGGAAGCTGCCATAACATAGGCTTGCCCCATGCGGCGATATGCAACATCTATGGGCATATATTCTTTTAATGCAACAACATGGTCCGTCTTTCTATCGTAAGCCTGATAGGTGATTCCAAACCCGCCTTCGCCCAATTCTTTTTGAATGCGATATCTACCATGAATCATGGTTCCATTTGGCAGAGCTCGATTCATTAGCTCCAAATCATCACCCCCTAAGATTCAATATGAATGCGAAAGCCACATTCCCTGCTGCCCAGATATAGCATCTGTCCATCTATAACAGCAATTTCCTGTCCTTTCAAAAGCCGTGTACTTCCTACATAGGTTCCGTTTGTGGAATTCAGATCTTTCACATAGAGCCTTCCTGATCGGGCACTGATACTGCAATGCATTCCGCTAACACTTGCACAGTTTCCTAATCCAATATCGTTTTTATCCACCAATCGACCAATGGATATCGTAGTTCCTTCTCGCATTTGATAGGATTTTCCCTTGTATGGACCAGTAATTCCCTCAATTATTAACTTATGCTGATGCGCTTGCCTAATAGGAGCATGCATATTTTCACCCTTTGGTATCTCTCCCAGCTGTATTGGCGCTACTTTACGATTTACCGCCACCGTAACTCTGCCTGCATTTTTCTCAATACAGATCATAACCACCTGGTTTACACCTTTTTTTATCAGTGAAAACAATACCCACAATCCAATGATGGTTTTTACCAGCCAAGGAATGGAAACAAATCCTCCAAAAAATACCGGCAATCCCAAATCTCCTGCATTGTTAATCGCGTGCAATACAATTGCCAAGGCAAAATATTTTAAAAATTCCGGTTTCAGCAGATGCTTGATGTTTAGGACTTCTTTTTTGGTAGCCAACATCAAACCGCCAGCAGCGATTCCCGCATACATTGCGTGACTCGAAATGGAACGTACGCACCGCAGCAACGCCAAGGAAACCCCTGCACTAAGTCCATCGGTATAAAAGCTGCTCAAGCTATAGTAGATAGACTCCAGCATGGCAAACCCAGCCCCTACCGCAACACCTATCAGTATGCCATCCAGGATATATTTCCGATTTCTTCTTTTCAAAAAATAAAATGCAATGATGATTTTGGCAGGTTCCTCAATCACACCAGCCAAAATAGCAGCTCCGATATCCGTGGTATTAAATCCAATCACTGCCACAATGAGGGACAAAATACCGCCAATCGCAACCACCTCAATTACCTCTACCAGAGAAATGCTTCTGGGAATGTGCATCTCCCACACTAGCAGCAGCATGGTCAGTGGAAATATGCAAGGCAAGCCAATCATAAGCAGCATCGCGCCACCCGGATGCTGTAACACACGATACAAAATCAAAAGAGCAAATAGTCCAATCAGATAAATGAGGAAAAACCTGGCAAACACGAACGGCTTTTGCCAACCTGCAAGCATTTCCTCTTCCTTTGGTGTTGTTAGGCTGGTTCCTGCAATCAGAACACGGTCTGTTTCTTCCTTAGTGTGTTTTTTTCGTACATCAGAAAAGATATCTTTCCAACTCATCTGATTTTCTTTTGCTTTTTTAAAATAAGTTCGATTGCCCATAGGCACCTCCTTATTCATCTTCTGTAATCACAAAGGTATAGTTAGGCGAACTTAAAAAAAAGGACATTCCCTTCTTCACCGGATATGGCACATTCGCTCGTAATCTCTGATCCTCTCTAAAAAATGTTCCGTTGGTGGAGCCGGTATCCATTAAAAACAGGCCTTCATTTGTTCGGTATAATACACAATGTTTTGTACTGATTGCCTTCGCATCTTCTGGAAACCGTACCTGTGCATATTCAGAACGTCCAAAAAGAATACGCCTATCCATGTCGGCACGATAAATCTCACCTGGTTTAGGTGATACAATTGCCTTTACTGCAGGTGCAAGAATCGCTCTACTTTCACCAGCACGTTCCACACGAAAAGATTGCTGCTCGTCGGCCAGATAAAATACATCTCCTGGTTGTAAGAAATACTCCAAAGCAGGCTGTAATTTCGTCTTTTTTCCACCCATTTCAACAAATGTTCCATATGTAGACTGCAAATCTCTAAGAACAATTCCACTCTCATATTCATAGATTTCACAATGAAAACCGCTGATTCCTTTTGTCTGATCAGAATATGCAATTGCACATTGTGAATTACGACCGATTTTCATATGGCCATCCAGAATAAAAATCTGACCTGCAAAAGAACCGCTAATACTCCGAACCTGATAACTACCCGTCTTCTGCTCCATCTGTGTCTGTTCGTTCACGTATGTTTCCTCTGTTTCATCAGCTGCAGTTTCCTCTAACATCACGGTTCCCTGATATGGAATTTCTGCAGCATCGGCTGGTGGTTTTGTAGAACCTTTTTTCTTCTTGTAGAAATACACTGCAACAATCGCAATGACAATAATAACCAAAATCCCCACGGCAGATCCCTGCATACCACCATGAGAACCAGAAGTCGTTCCACCGGAAGCTGTCCCGATTCCCGTAGTTGTTGTGCCAGAAGGATTTTCAGACTGAACTTGCGTCTGTCCTTCCGCCTCACCTTCTGACTGAGAATCTCCATCCGTGGTTGTATTTGCTGTAGCTCCACCACTTCCTGTCACAAGTGCCTGCTCCTCAACAAAATCCATATGTGTGATATCTGCAATCACAGCATTATACCCATCGTCTGCATGCATCAAACCAACCACATCGCAGGTCTCACTGTCAAAAACAGGTGCTCCCAGCCATTCAAGACCACCAATCTGGGAATCACTAAAATAAAGTGAGCCAGAGGTCTCCCAGGTGGAAAGATCCAACTGATAAGCCATGTACTCAAAGTTCTCTGCCTCTGTCATTGTTAAATACGCTAAAAACGGATCCTTCCCATCCATCTGCTCAGACATCTCAAAAGGACGAATTCCTGTCATGGCATCTGTTTGAAGATAGGTAATCGCATTATTCTCGTCAAAATAATAGCCATCTACTTCCTCTACAAAACCCTGACATGCAATATAGATCTCATATCCTGCATCGGCCATTGTGCTTACGATTCCATCGGTCAGCAAATATCCATTTCCTGTTCCATTGGTATCCTCAACATAAAAAGCATTCACCACGAAGGATTCTTCTTCACCATATATCAATAGCAGATAGATTGGCAGCGTAGTCTCATCCACACTCTCCATCACGCTTTCCATCAAGTCTGGTGCCATGCTTTCCGCCATAGTGTCATTCCAACCATCTATCATGCCTTTTTTCATAGTATTCATGATATCATTCATAGAGCATTTCCTCCTTATTTCAGACAATTATAACATCTTATCGTTATAATTACAACGAATTATCGTCTTTGTGCAACAAGGAAAGCTTGTAGCGTTTATGCTTATCCTCACTTTGTATCAGTTCCATATAATCTGCATCCGACAGTACTTTTTTCAGTCCTAAGATTTCTCGTCCATACAGCACCATCGCTTCAAATGCTTCTGGTTCATGCTCTGTCTCAACCACTCGCATCAAATACGCTTCTGCTGCAACAAAATCCTGTAAAACTGTACCTGCAAGATAAGATTTTGCAATAGAAAGCAACTCTCGTGGCGTAGGATCATCTTTTGAAATGAGCGATTGTAACAGATGTTTTGCGTCTTCTTTTTTCATAGGTATCTCCGCCTTTCTAAAAACAGGTTAACATTCCCAAAAATGAATTCGTGCAACTTGTTTCCGTATGACGTTTCTTCGTTATTGTTATGACGCTTTTCTTTATCTGTGAATGATTTTTTAAAAAAGATATAATGATAGAAACTATAACGAAATATTAGCAAAGGTAGTGTGATATGTCGGTAGATTTTGATGTTAATGCAAGAATTAAAGAATTGTGTCAGACACGTGATTTATCTTATTATAAGTTGGCAAAATTGTCAGGGATTCCTTATTCCACACTGAACACCATGTTGTTAAAGGGCAATCAGCCATCTCTTACAACACTGCGAAAGATCTGTGATGGACTTGGCATAAGTATGTCACAATTTTTCAACCTTGACGATGCACCTTTGGATCTGACAAAAGCACAAAAAGAATGCCTGTCTCTCTTCAACCTTTTGTCATCCGAGAAACAGACATTAGCTTTAGCATATTTAAAAGGGCTCTCCCAGTAGTTTATGTCTCAAACACTTCCAATACCAGTTCTTCCATGCGCTCACTCATAAACACTTCATCCTCTGGGCGCAGACAATAGAGCACAAGGCAGTCAAAGATGTTGCGTGGATCCACACGGCTCATGCCGCAATCCATCAACATCTTATTCATTTTTTTACAGTGAGTCTCCAGGAATTCATCAAACGGAACGTAGGCTTCGTCTATTTCCTCGTACTCTTTTTCCCAAACTCCACCTGTTACTAAGTACAATAGTAATAGTGTTTTTCGATTTACATCCTCAAGACGACTTTTCATCGCCTTAATATTTCTGGCTCCGGGCCAGTATTTTTTTACCATTTTTTGCACCGTAGAATATCCGGATGTCCGCTTGTCAACTGGTATATTCAACCGCAGATAGTGCTCAGCAATATACTCCATCGAATACGTATCCTCTCCTGCCATATTTTCTCCCGACAGGGTTGCCAGCATCTTGCAGAAGTACTCATATGCCGTATTATGCCCCGTACCCATCTGTGCCCGATGGTTTAAGATAAAGGTAAACAAATCTTCCTTGGCATCTACCTGTAAAAAAACACGTCGCATCATATGGGTCTTCGGAGAAGATGTTTTCACAGAAACATCCTCATGTTTATCCCCAGGTATTCCAGAAGTTACACTCTCTCCTTGCAGTTCTATAAGCATCTCTCTTCCTGTCATGTAAGAAAGCCCATGTTTGAGACAATAGGCATACACCATCTCTCTCTGATTGCGATAATGAATCCCCTGCTCTGTCAGTCGGGAAATCAACTTGTCCGCCTGTTCCAAATCAAGTTCCAGCGCAAAACAGATTTGAAATATTTCCTCACGATCCGTCGGAAGATTCTTGTTATTCATCCAATTACGCACTTTTCTGCGAATGTTATCAAGCTGTGCCTGCTCGCCAAGGCCTTGCTTTATCCCGTACAGTCCCTCTGCCAATCTCTTGTCAATCTCCGCAATGGAAGTTACTGCAGCAAGATTATCCGTAAACGTACGTACTCGCATATCGTTCTTTAGAAACTGTACAACTTCCTTTGCACTTAGATTCTCATCTGTTACATATTTCCACTGTTCCTTTGATATTTTTGTAAAATCATCCATTTTCAGCAATCTCCTCATGATGATATGATTATTGGAACGACTCTTTAAATCACATAACAAACATAGTTTACCTTCCTATCATCTCACTTAAATGTGATCAAGGTATGGTGTCAATGCATACAACGGCACATTTACCATCCAATCCTGCTCACGATAATTAGACATAGATGTTCGAATCGCAATCTCAGGTTGGTATTTTTTACAATATGCCTGTAAACTTTTCGCCTGAAGGTTTTCTTCGGCCTTTACTTCCATAGGAATGATATACATTCCTTCTTGAAGAACAAAATCCAGCTCTCCCGATGAATTTTCTTTGCTATAATAATACAAATTTCTGCCAGATGCTACCAACTCTTGGGCCACATATTGCTCTGTCAATGCACCCTTAAACTCTTCAAATATTCTATTCCCTTCCAATAGAACTCTTGAATCCAGATTTCCTCGAGCAGCAAGCAGACCCACATCTAACATATACATTTTAAAAACATTCATTTCCATATATGCAATCAGGGGCATGCCTGGTTTTGAAATTCTCACGCTTTTTAAAATCAATCCACAATCCTGCAACCATTGAATTGCCAATTCAAAATCCTTTGCTCTGGCACCTTCGCGCATTACTCCATAAATAAATTTCTTATTTTCCTTTGCTAACTGCATTGGAATGGACTGCCAAACCATTTGAATTCTTGGAATTGTTTCCTTCGGTGCATGCTTTGAAAAATCATTTGCATAATAATCCAAAAGGGCTTTTTGAATGGTTCTTACTTCCTGCATGTTATCTGTTTCAACATAGGTCTTTACAGCTTCTGGCATACCGCCAACATAATAATAATGTTTCAACAAATCTATATATTTACTACTGAATGCATTTATCATGGTATAATCCATTTTCTGAAGCAACTCTGCCAAACCATTTTCTCCAATAGCCATCAAAAATTCCACAAAATTCAATGGATACAGATTCAAAAAATCAACCTTACCCACAGGAAAAGAAGTTCCCGCATGAAGCGCTACCCCAAGCAAAGAACCGGCTGCAAGAATATGATACTCAGGACTATTTTCATAAAAATATTTTAAAGAAGCTAATGCTTTCGGTACTTCTTGAATTTCATCCATAATAATCAGTGTTTCTTCTGGAAGAATCTCTTTTCCTGCTTCAATTTTTAATGCAGAAAGAATGCGCTTTGTATCCATATCAAGTTCGAACACCTGATGCATTCTTTCATTGTTATCAAAATTGATATAGATCACATTTTTATAATATAAGCGACCAAACTCCTTCATAATCCAGGTTTTTCCAACCTGTCTTGCGCCACGAATAATCAGTGGTTTGCGATTCTTTTTCTGTTTCCACTTCAGTAATTCATTCATTAAACTTCGATACATATATGCCCTCCCAAAAACAATTATATGAGTCAAACACATTTTTCATGCGCACTTTTTCGTAATTTCAACATTTTTCATGCGCACTTCTTTTGTGATTTTAACATTTTTCATGTGAATTTTCAATAAGGTAAATTGAGATTGGTAAATTGAGATTTTTACTTCCAGTTTGCAAAAGTAAGTTCTGCTCGATAAATTTTTGCAAAACTTACTTCCAAATCCGTACCTTGAAAACAGAAATAAATCTTGCGAAAATCAGTTCAACTGGAAATTTCTATTGCGAGAGTGGAACTTAGTGTTACAAACCGCTTGAAATCAACGTTTCTTTAGTGTTACCATTTCATCGAGGTTATATTTTGTTGCATACAAATAAGAAGTCGTCGCTTCGTTTGCGGATTTGCAAGGGAAACTTCCACCTCTTGGTAATTCCTATATTTCAGGAGATGGCAAAGCACGGTTTTCTTATTTCAACAGTTCAGGTTTTAATATAATCTCATT
>JAFUPY010000056.1 GCA_017472565.1 Eubacterium sp. | reverse complement strand
GGATGGGACAAGTGGGGCTTGCCTGATTTCGTAGATTATGAGGAAGAACCAACAGCAGAATTGAAAGTAGACGGCGAATGGGGTAAGGATACAACCACCAAATCCCAGCAGGTTTTAGATACAACTGTGGACGGAATCGTATCCAATCAGCCTGTATCCTGTCAGAAATACGTGCCTAATGCACTTGAATCTTCCTGGGAATTTGAGCGCACAAATTATAAAAACGGTTCTGAGTTAATCCGAGCAATCCAGGAACTTTGTGGATTGATTGGCAGAGCTGTTGATGGTCACTGCGGCAAAGATACTGTTACAGCAATGCAGATCTTCTTACAGAAACTTGGACTTTACACTGGTGCTATTGATGGTATCATGGGTCCAAAAACTGTTATGGCATGGCAGCAGTACATTAATATCAAATTGTAAAATTATCGCAATTTGAAATGAATTACTATCAGTAATAAGGAAGCGTTAGTAACACGTTAGTAACAAAAGAAATCGGGAAGCCCAGTAAAATCAAGGGTTTTTCACTTAAATACTTAAGAATTTGTTAAGAAGTGGCAGACTTTTTAACAAGAATTATTTGGTAGGATGACAGTAGAGAAAATCGTATCTTTTCTCGGCGACCTGTTTTATAATGGTGGGGAGGTGATTTTATATGAATATACTAGTATGTGATGACGACAAAGAAATCGTTGAGGCGATTGAGATTTATTTAATGCCGGAAGGATATCAGGTATTTAAGGCCTATGATGGTATCCAGGCACTGGAGATTTTGAAAAAAGAAGAGATTCATCTGCTCCTGATCGATGTAATGATGCCGCGTATGGATGGAATTCGTGCAACGATCAAGATTCGTGAGCAGTTCAATATGCCGATCATCATTTTGTCTGCAAAAACAGAAGATGCTGACAAGGTTGTGGGGTTGAATGTTGGGGCAGACGACTATATTACCAAACCATTTAATGCGATGGAGCTGATCGCAAGAGTAAAATCACAGCTTCGCCGTTACACAAGACTTGGCACCATGCAGGTGGCTGAGCAGAATGTGTACCAGTCAGGCGGACTGATGATCAATGATGACACAAAACAGGTCACTATTGACGGAGAAGAAGTACAGAAGCTGACACCGATGCAGTACAATATCCTGTTGTTCCTGCTGAAAAATAAGGGCAGAGTATTTTCCATTGAACAGATTTATGAAAATATCTGGAAAGAGGACGCAGTGAATGTGGAAAATACGGTGGCAGTACATATCCGTCATATTCGAGAAAAGATCGAGATCAATCCAAAGGAACCACGTTATCTGAAGGTTGTCTGGGGTGTGGGTTACAAGATTGAAAACCTGCCAGTTCAGTAAGATAAGGGTTCCCTCATAAATCATTTTATAGATGGGAGTGAGAACTCGATGGAAGACAAAATGAATGAAAGTGTAAAAAAACCGATGGTGAGAGCCAGAAATATTCTCATGATCGCGCTGACGCTTGTATGCGCAGCGGCGTTGTCCATAGGAACCATTGGGACTATGGCCATTGCAACCACAGGGGCAAGTATAGAAGAAGCGCTGCAGCGCACAGAATATTTTGCGTTGTCAGGTAATCGTACAACTGTTTATGTGGATGCCTATAACCGCCTGGATGCTGAAATCAGCCAGAATTCTTTTTGGGTGGATGGTACCTATGATGGCGAACAGACGGTGGATATTACCAATTTGTCTGGAGGGATCCGTGTTTCTGATAAAAATCCGGCAACCACATATAAAATGGCGGATCTGGTAACGATGTATCAGGCTGGCGTAGACGCCGAAGTGCTGCAGATGCTGGAAACCGCTGAGTATATGACAAGCGACTACCCGGAAATTATTCAGGAACTGGAGTCAAACTATGGTACAGATACCTACTATGTGGATAACCTTGGCAATCTGTATGCCTCTGTGAATTATGGAGACGGCGCACTGGATGCGTATTTGGCACATTTGCCATATGAGGCATTTCTGGAAGGCCAGGTCGTAGAGGATGCCGGTATGTTAGTCTATGCGGTAAGTCAGGATTCTGTTGAGACGCTTCGCCAGCTGCCGGAAGGATTTGTGAGTATAGCGCCGGTTAGCTGGACAGAATTTTCCGCTCGTTATATGCTGGATCTTTCCATGCTAAGTGACCGGGAACAGATAGACTTTGCCTATGAAGAATATGGTGCCCTGTTCCAGTATCTATATAAATATGGCACAGATATTGAAACCTTACTTCCGTTGAGCGGAGAGCCGCTGGCGGTTTATGCGCTGCGCAATCCTGCCCAGGTGTCCATTATGGACTGCTATAAGCAGTTGGCGAATGCCATTGAAGAAGTAGGCTCCGCGGTTGTATATGAGGAATACAAGAACATTCCTGTTGTGGATGCAGATGAAGTTCCGTTGGCACTGTACTGGGTAAGAGATACTGAATCTGGTCAAGTCTGGACCAATCATCCGTTGTGGGCAAAAATGAACATGGAACAGATTCAGGATGAAATTGCAGGAAGAGAGCAATCCGAGGCACCGTATCCATTCTTTTACGGCGAAAGAGCATATGAAGAGAGTTCCGATGCGCATTATAATACAGAGCAGATCTTTGCATCTACCTATGAAAATGACTGGTATACGTATATCCCGGATCTTATGATTGGGCAGTTTGGCGTGGATTCCATCGAATATGTAGTGGCGATGAATCCGACTGTCTGGGATAATTCTGTATACATGGATATGTATGGCTCCACCTATAAAAATATTTATGGTATTCATATGCCACACACATTGACTTACCTTGTGCTGCTGATCGGTGGATGTGTTGGTACCGCTATCTTCTTTATTGCATCCATTGTAATGATTGGCAGAAGAGATAGGACCAAGGTACGTTACGCAGGACCGATTACCAGCAGAATTCCAATCGAAGGGTTGTTATTGATCATGCTGGGAGCTTGGATTGCCTATGGCGCGACAACTGTTTTTGCGTTGGATGCGGAAGTGTCTTATCAGTTCGGGCAGCATCCGGGTGAAATGATGCTGATCTTTGTTGCGATGCTGATTTTTGCTGCACTGGCAGTTTGGACGGTGCTGACCTTAGTTGCAAAAGGCAAGTCTAAAAATATGGGTGCCAACAGTTGGTTTGGTCGTGCAGGAAAAGGTATTTTAAAGGGCTCTGAGACCAGTGCCTTTACAAGAAAATGTCCAATTGAAGTGATGTTATTGATTTTCCTTGTGTGCTGGATCATCTATGCGGTTATTATAGCCGTCTTGTTTGACGGAGTTGCATATTATGGCGGTATAGCTGCCCTGATCTGTGTATGTGTAGCACTTGCCGGAGCCATTTTTCTGGCAATGTGGCATATTGTGACTCTGGTTCATAAGGTGAAGTCTAAGAACTTCAAGACCAACAGCATCATTGGAAAATGTGGCGGCGGTATTGTACGCGGCGTTAAAAATGCCTATAGAAACCGTAAGGTAACAGGAAAACTGGTACTTTGCAGTATTGGATTTGCAGTAATCAGCCTGTTATTGATCGGTCTTGCTTTTAGAACCTATGTGACAGGAGCATGGATTTTCCTGCTGATCGTATTCTGGATCGTGGTGATTGTGCTCTTGATGAAAAAATGCATGCAGAAGCAGCGTTTGAAAGAGGGTATCCATGAAATTGCCGGCGGTAACCTGGAATATCAGATTGAGATGGGCAAAATGACTGGCGATGAGCTGGATATGGCCAGAGATCTGAACAATCTCAAGGATGGTATGGAGACCGCAGTTGAGCGCATGATGAAGAGTGAGCGCATGAAGACGGATCTGATCACAAATGTGTCCCATGATCTGAAGACCCCGCTTACATCCATTATCAATTATGTAGATATTTTGAAAAAAGAAGAGATTCAGGATGAAAAAATCCGTGGATATATCAATATTTTAGAACAGAAGTCTCTGCGACTGAAGAACCTGACAGAGGATCTGATGGAAGCTGCCAAGATCAGTTCTGGTAACATCACACTGGAAATCCAGAATATTAACCTGAAGCAGCTGCTGTATCAGACCAACGGGGAATTTGAAGAAAAATTTGCCCGCAGAAATCTGTCACTGGTCTGCACTTTGCCGGAATCAGATGTGTATATCAAGGCAGACGGCAGACGTATGTGGCGTGTCATTGAAAATCTTTACAACAATGCGGCAAAATATGCACAGCCTTATTCCCGTGTTTACGTAGATGGCAAGCTGCAGGCAGGCAAAGTGATTCTGATTATCAAAAATGTGTCAGAGGCACCGTTGAACATCAGTGCTGACGAACTGATGGAACGTTTTGTTCGCGGTGATGTTGCCCGTAATACAGAGGGCAGCGGATTAGGACTTGAGATTGCAAGAAATCTGACAATCATGCAGAAAGGTACTTTCGAGATTCAGTTGGATGGCGACTTGTTCAAGGTAGTGCTTACCTTTGATGCGGTATAAATGCGAAAAAGTAAAACCAACATACATGCAGTAAAATGCGAAAACGTTATCGGTGCAAGATTTGTGCCGATAACGTTTTTTTTCGACAGTATCCTTGTTTTTCGTTTCGTTATACTGATGGGGACAATCGATTTGCGTCGGTTTCGGCGAAAAAGAATCGGCAAGGAGGTTAGTGTTTTGAGTGAAGTGCGTTACATGATTTCCGACGCAGCGGACAAGCTGGGAATGGAAGCTCATGTGTTACGTTACTGGGAAGAAGAACTGGAATTAGAGGTACCGAGAAATGAAATGGGGCACCGTTACTATACAGAAGAGTGGCTGGATACCTTTCGACAGATTCGTCTGTTGAAAAAGCAGGGATATCAGCTTCGGGCTATTAAAATGCTGATACATAATCCAAACCAACATAAGCCAGAACCGTTCATTCTGGATCTGGAGAAGAATCTTTTGGCTTTTGCGGATTCGGAAGAAGAGGCCTCGTCTACCGTTTTGACGAAGGTGACTGCGCATGGGGGTCCGGTGCCATCTCCTTTTGACGTGAAGCTGGAGCAGTTTCAGACCATGATGACCAATATTGTGAAAAATGCCCTGGCTGAGAACAATAAGGCTCTGGGACAAGCTGTCAGTGAGCATGTGGGCGAACGGGTGCTCAAAGAAATGAACTATCTGATGCGGGAGAGAGAAGAACAGGAAGAAGCAAGATTTCGCAAGCTGGATGAGACACTGCGCAGTCGCCAGAAGGCGCTGAAACCACAGCGGGAAAGGCGATTCGGCAGGAAACGGCAGGAGAAATCATTAGAAAACATACAAAAGACGCAGCAGATGCAACAAGAAAAGGAGCAAAAGGCATCGTCTGAATCGGTGTTGAAGAAAGCATCCAAGGTACTGTTGTCTTCATGGGAGGAAGCATAAAAAAGAAATTTCCTCGTAAAATAAAAAAAGCCGCCACATTACGTGACGGCTTTTCGTCTTTTGTTCTAATTATGCTTCAGAGATTAAGCTCATTGGGCATGTACCAGCACATGCGCCACAATCGATACAAGAACCTGCATCAATAGCGTAAACTCCACCGTTATCAGCGATAGCACCAACTGGGCAAGCACCAGCACAAGCGCCACATCCGATGCAACCATCATTAATTACGTATGCCATAAGTATAGTCCTCCTTAAATAATATAACTTTTCTTCAGCAAGCTATAAGCTTATGTGTTATTCTAATATAAAAGAATTGAAAAAGCAAGCCTTTCTAGGGGTAAAATACCCATTTCGTTGACAGTAAAATTTCTCAAATATATAATAAACTGGATAAGGAGGTTAAAAATGGACTATCAATCAACTTATTTTCATGAGGTACAATACTATGAAACCGATGCAATGCGAATCGTGCATCATTCCAATTATATCCGTTGGTTCGAGGAAGCGAGAACTGCATTTTTAAAACAGGAAGGCTTAGATTATGATAAATTAGAGAACCGTGGAATCATGTTTCCTGTGCTTTCTGTGGATTGTCAGTACAAGATGGCAGTGTCCTTTGGACAGACTGTAAAGATCATTTCCAAAATCGATTATTTTTCCGGTATTCGATTTGGATTAAGCTATGAAGTGTACAGTCAGGATGGCAGTGTGCTCCATGCCACAGGAAAGACTACCCATTGCTTTTTGAATACCGATCTAAAACCAATTAATGTAAAAAAATATGCGCTGGATGTGTATGAACATTTTCTGGAATTGACAGGAAGTGCAGAATGATCACACTGGGAACGGATTGGATATCGGTGATTGCAATCACGGGAAAAACAGTATATAATAGGAACGTCGCAGCGAGGACATACTATGTCCCTGCAGATACAAACAGGAATATATTTTAAGGAGGATTCACATATGGTAACAAAACAGACTATGATCGGTGATTTATTAAGACTGAAAGAAGTGGATGATATCGTTCCAGTTCTTTTAGGCATTGGTATGCACTGCCTTGGCTGCCCATCTTCCCAGATGGAAACAATCGAACAGGCTGCTATGGTTCATGGAATCAACCCAGATGAATTAGTAGACAAGCTGAATGCAGTAATTAACAAATAAGACAGTTTAAGTAATGCAAAATGAGTAAGCAAGAAGCTGGAATATATTGGCTCTTACAAACCTTAGGACGGTTTGTGCGAGCCAATATATTCCAGCTTCTTTTTACTTTTCGTCAACGCACCAGGTTGTCGATGCGTGTTGTTTGCTGTGGGATTTACATTTTTACCAGGGTCTGTAATGCCTTTTCTGCGAGGATGGTCTTGCAGTGCTCTTTGTAGTAGGCTTCCACGCCGGCAGTGTAAGTCTCTGGACGGGCATAGCCTGCGATAGTGTTGTACACTTTGTAAAACTCAGAGAGACTGTGGATCCCCTGGCGGATGACCAGATGATAACTGCCATCTTTCTCGTCTTTGTACAGTGCATTGTCACCGGAGTAGAATCCTTTTAACAACTGTGCCAGATGGAAAGCTGTGTCAAGGTCGTTAAAGACAAACATTTTTGCTGTTTCTGTCTGCCCGTCTTTGTCAGCGGTTTCCGGAGTCGTTTTGTTTTCCGCCGTTTTTGCGGCTGCTTCCTTTTCCTTTTTAATGCGCTGGAACAGGTCAAAGATTTCCTGGGCAGGGTCATGATGAAACGGATTCTCATTGTCTGCGGTGGTATCTTCTGTTTCCTCGGTGTCAAGCTGATTGGAAAAATTGGAAAATCTGGTATCCAGTTCTTCCGGGGCTTCCACCTTGGTAATAATCAACATGATGGTCTCTGCGGATAATGGTACCGCTTCGATCATCAATGGGATGTCCTCTGCTTCAAAACCAAACTCTGCAAAGGCCTGCTGCATCATATCCTTGAACAGCAGCTTTGCCTTTTCAGAACCATAGGCGAGCTCACTTAGCTTGATCTGTCTGTCGGCAAGATCTTCTCTGGTAAGTGTGCAGCGAATCTGGTTATCATTTACTTTTTCTATCTTCACGTGATCACTTCCTTACTTAAATAAAATAGGGATTACTTTCGAGAAGTATATAAAAAAATATATACATCGTCAAGTTTTCAATTCTGAAAAAAATATAAAGTATTATAAATAAATGAAATTGCTAGTTGCGCCTTTGGAGCAACTATGGTATATAATATGCAAGGGTCCGCATAATAATCAGAGGATCGGCGTTTTTTCATTTTTATTTGTAGAATCTATTATTTCAAATGCAGCAGTGTGCTTCAAGCCGCTGTACACATTCTTTATTCTAATCGATGCGATTCGTAAGTGTTTCCAGTTTTTGTTGGAGATTATTTGGGAAGTGTTTTTAGTATGCGTATTTTTTGATACGCGTTTTTTTGCTGTGGTTTTTGGTTAAAGAGTGCCATGCTGAGGACATCATGCGGGTCTTTGCAGGCTTCAAAGACCGCTCCTGAATCTCTGATTCAGTGGAAGCCAAAACAGAAAGGGGGACCGCATTTTCTCATCATGTCTGACTGGAAAATGGTAACCTATCAACGACTTCACTTTTTTTAGCGTTTCGTTCGCGAGGAGAAATAAGGGATCATATTTGAGAAAAGACAGAATGAGTATAGTTAGAGCTGTTCAGATGTGATGAGAGGATAATATATCACACAAAATGAGCGGAAAAACGGAAAGGGGAACATACCTCATGAAAGAATGTAGATTTGAACACGGAGATTTTCTTGCCGTAGAGCTGCAGGCCTTTGAAAACCAGGGGATTTCCATCTGGCTGGACGGAGCACCCAGCAGTTCTGCGGAAGTGTCTCAGGCAATGACTGTCCGGGAATCGGAAAGTTATATGCGGGATTACGTGTTTGATGAAGGTAAAGTCAGTCAGATTCATTTTGATCGGATTGACGAAACGTAAGTCAGGTTGTTTAGTTATTTGGCAAAGAATGATGATTGAAACGAACCCCGTAAATGCTCAATCATAAAGAGACAGCAAGGAACAGCCATTCCTTGCTGTCTTCTTTTGCTTCACAGGATGTCTCTTGCATTTCCTGTCAAACAGAAAACGCGCTTTTTTTCAAGTTAAGGAAACTTTAATGTTATTTTGGTAGTAAAACTAAGTTGGGCTGTGTTATAATATAGCAGATTAGAAAACACGCGTAGTAGAGAAAGGAGACCGTATGGCTTCACGAAAACGCAGAAGAAGAAAACAGAAAAAAGCATTTGGGGTATTGGCAGTCATTATTTTAATCATTGTTGTGGTTTTGATCCTGCTGATGACCGCATTTATTAAAAAATACACACCATCCAAGGAGGCATCTGATTATACCGAATACTATGGTCTGACCACAGAGGAATCCATGGTCGTGGTGGTAGATGATCAAAAGGCAGACGTCAATGGTCTGTATATCAATGACAGGGCGTATGTGGATTATGAGACGGTTCATGATTATATGAACCAGCGATTTTTCTGGGACGGCACGGAACAGGTGCTTCGCTATACATTGCCAGAGGAATTGATTTCCATTTCACCTGACTCTTCCGAGTATACCATCGGCAAAGGCAGAGAAGATGCAGGCTATACCATCTGTACCGTTCGCGATGGCGTCATGTACATGGCGGTTGACTTCGTAAAAGAATATACGGATTTGAGATACAAGGTGTATGAAGACCCTGACCGTATCGTGGTTTCTTGTGAATGGGGTGAGCTTTCCTATACTAAGGTGAAAAAGAATACCGAAATACGTGAAAAGGGCGGCATCAAGAGTCCGATCTTAACTTCTGTAGATAAGGGTGCTCTGGTTACCGTTCTGGAAGAAGGTGACAACTGGAGCAAGGTCTGCACCGAAGATGGCTTTATAGGCTATTTGAAAAACGATAAGCTGGGTGGTGATCAGGTAGTTGAAGTGGAAAGCACCTTTGAGGATGTAACCTACGACAAGATTACCAGAGATTTTGACATCAACATGGCATGGCATCAGGTGACCAATCAGACAGCAAATGGCAGCATTGAAAGTGTTCTTGCAACCACACCTGGCATCAATGTGATTTCTCCGACCTGGTTCTATATGAACGATGACAACGGCGGTATTATGAATCTTGCAAGTGCAGATTATGTGACCGCATGTCACGCAAAGGGCATTGAAGTATGGGCGCTGGTCAGCAACCTGGAAAATCCAGATGTGGATGTGGCGCATGTGCTGAACACCACTTCCACCAGAGACAATCTGGTAAATCAGTTGATTTCCGCAGCATTGCGATATGATCTGGATGGTATTAATGTGGACTTTGAAGCACTAAGCGGCGAAGTAGGAGATGGATTTATCCAGTTCATCAGAGAGCTTTCCTTGAAATGTGCGAACAACGATATTGTACTTTCCATCGATAACTATCCACCATCCGCATATACAGGTCTGTACTATCGTTCTGAACAGGCAAGATTTGCAGATTATATCGTACTGATGGCCTACGATGAACATTACAGTGGTTCTGACGCCGGTTCTGTTGCTTCCATCGGCTGGGTTCGGGAAAGTGTAGAAGCTACCCTGGAAGAAGTGCCTGCAGACCAGGTGGTCTTGGGCATTCCTTTATACACCAGAGTCTGGAAGCTGACACCATCTGACGAGTCCGATACTGGTTATGTGGTATCCAGTGAGGCTGTAGGCATGAGTGAAGTGGATACACGTATGGCAGTGAATAATGCAACCATGCAGTGGCAGGAAGATGTGGGACAGTACTATACAGAGTACGAACACGAAGGCAGCACCTATAAGATCTGGATCGAGGAGCAGAACTCCATCGAAGAAAAGATGAAGGTGTTCCAGGAATATGACCTGGCAGGCGTATCCTTCTGGAAGATTGGATTTGAAAAAGCAAATATTTGGGATGCGGTTGCAGATTATATTAATTAAGAGTAATAATTGACCGGGGCGCGTGACGCGTCCCGGTTTTTGCGTATGGGAAAGATGGTTGCATATTCATTGCATGGGAAACAGGTATAATCATTTTCTGGTTTTCATATCTTAGGTAATAATGCGATGGGAGCAAGTATGAGAAAAAGAAAGAAAATCATTTTAACAATTCTGCTGTTTACAGCAGCTTTTTTCTGTGGGAGAAAAGGAGCAGAGATTACATATGCGGTGCAAGAGAATAAGCCTGCGGAGCGAATTGTGTGGATTGATCCTGGCCATGGTGGAGCGGATCCTGGAAAGGTTGGCGTGGGAGATGTGTTGGAGAAAGACATTAACCTGCAGATTGCCATGAAG
>JAFUPY010000055.1 GCA_017472565.1 Eubacterium sp. | reverse complement strand
CTGTACTGAGCCTCTGATGGGAACAGGAATCGTTCCAACATGGCGGATGCGCTGATCAGTCCTTCCTCGGTGCGGACATACTCTGCTGTTTCCTTGATATAATCAATCACTCGAAGTTTTGGATCCATGTAGGCAATGCCTGCCTCTTTGCTGGTCTCAATCTCCTGTGAATAGTAACCAATCTTGATGGTCTGACCCACAACAATGCTGCCAGAATCAGGCTCCACTCTACCGCAGAGCATCTTCATCAATGTGGTCTTGCCGCAGCCGTTGGTGCCTACGATACCGATGCGGTCATTTTTCAAAAAGGTATAGGTCCAATCATTAATCAGAACCTTTCCTTCATAAGACTTGCACAGGTTTTCCACCTCTACCGTAGTTCTGCCCATACGTGTGGCAACGGAACTCATTTCCACTTTGCCGTCCTTTGCCGGGCCGGACTGGTTCTTCAATTCCTCGTATCGCTCCAAACGGGCTTTCTGCTTGGTAGATCGGGCTCTTGCGCCACGTTTTACCCACTCCAATTCCACGCGCAGGATAGACTGGCGTTTTCGTTCAGAAGCCAGTGCCATTTCCTCACGCTGGGTCTTCAATTCCAGAAAACCAGAATAGTTGGTTTCATAGCTGTAGATCTTGCCCTTATCAATCTCCACAATTCTGTTGGATACACTATCCAGAAAATAGCGATCGTGAGTAACCATGATCAAGCTGCCGCGATAGCCTCTCAAATAGGTCTCCAGCCAGGAAGCCATGGCATGATCTAAATGGTTGGTCGGTTCGTCTAAGATCAGAATGTCACATTTGCGCAGGAGTACGGCTGCCAGCGCAACACGTTTTTTCTGTCCGCCGGATAATGTGCCGATCTTCTGAGAAAAGTCAGCAATTCCCAGAGTGGTCAGCATGTTTTTCGCCTGCCCTTCCAGATCCCACACTTCTCCCAGATGAGCCTGGTTTACATAATCCAGCGATTCCTTCTTCGCCTTACCCTTAGCATCCGCAAAGGTGAAACCGCCACTTCCAAGCACTGCCTCCAGCACTGTCTCATCCCTGTCAAACTCTGGATTTTGTGGCAGGTACTGAATCACCACATGGTTGGCAACGATACGCTTGCCTGCATCTGGTTCCTCCACACCAGCAATCATCTTCAACAAGGTAGACTTGCCTGTACCATTGATGCCAAGGATACCAACTTTTTCCCCTTCCTGTAAAAAGAAGGAGGTGTTGTCAAAAAGTTTTCGGTCTGTATATGATTTGGTCAAATTGTCTATGGATAAAATATTCATAAAAACCTCTGTGAAATCAAATGTCTTTTGTTGATGCAACGAATATTTGTTTATTCACACCATTCTTCACCAACATAGTTACAGGGAATGTTACTTAACATTCCCTGCATAAAATCATATCGTTATTTCGTTTAAGAATCAATCCTTTTATTTTAGATACTGAAAAATCATCTTTTCTATGCTTCTTGAGTTTATTGGATATCTTGAAGTCTCATGTGTCAAAATCAATCTATCACCAGGAAAAATATCATTCTTTTCG